>JAJQAZ010000113.1 GCA_021203545.1 Tannerellaceae bacterium
ATGTATAAGTTATTTATTCTCTTATTTTATCCCCGGATGAAATCCGAAATGAATAATTTAAGAGAACATTTTAGTATTCCATTTGTTTAACTATCAATCAGTAAGATAAAAATACAGGTATTATTTAGTATAACTTTGAGAATAGGATAATTAACTAAATTGGTTTTTTATGAAAGTAATTCCATTATCTTAAAAAAAAGATTATATCTTTGCAAAAATTAAACGTTCATTTAATTTTAACATCCTCTATCTTATTGATATAATAAAAGAAACTAAGCTTACTATTCCAGGTAAGTTGATTGCGTACAATATGCTTTCATAATAAGGGCTAGAGATATAAAACACAAACCCAAAAGGTTACTTTTGTTGATAATTGAAAGAAAAAGCGAGAAAAAACTTTTAAATTCTTTGTTCGTGTAAATTATTATTCTACATTTGCACCGTCAATGGAAAATAATGACATAATAACAGATGATAAGCAACTCATTACATAACATTATTCTCGTGGTGGTCCTTCTAGTCATTAGCAGATAAGGAGAAAGGTATGTAAGAAAGTTGTATAATCGTTTATAAAGATATTTCTGAAGGCCTTTCTCCGGTAGAGAAGGGATTTTTTATTGGGTCATAATGAAATAAAAAATATGGAATTACGAAGTTCAACCAGTACACAAGGCCGCCGCATGGCGGGAGCACGCGCGCTATGGCGGGCTAACGGAATGAAAGAAGAGCAAATCGGTAAACCGGTTATTGCGATTGTAAACTCATTTACACAGTTTGTTCCGGGCCACGTCCACCTGCACGAAATCGGTCAGAAAGTAAAAGCAGAGATTGAAAAACTCGGATGTTTTGCTGCTGAATTCAATACGATTGCCATTGACGACGGAATCGCTATGGGACACGACGGGATGCTATACTCCCTTCCTTCCCGCGACCTGATTGCAGATAGTGTGGAGTATATGGTGAACGCGCATAAAGCCGATGCGATGGTTTGCATAAGTAACTGTGATAAAATCACACCGGGTATGCTGATGGCAAGTATGCGGCTGAATATCCCAACTATTTTTGTTTCGGGGGGACCTATGGAGGCCGGACAGGCCGGAGACCGGGCACTGGACCTGATTGATGTAATGGTGGAGGCAGCCGACGATTCTATTCCGGATGAACAGATCGAAACAATCGAACGTTCCGCCTGCCCTACCTGTGGGTCATGTTCCGGCATGTTCACCGCTAATTCTATGAACTGTCTGAACGAAGCGATCGGACTGGCATTGCCGGGTAACGGTACTATCGTGGCTACACATGCCAACCGGGCCCGCCTGTTTGAAAAAGCAGCCAAACTGATTGTTGAAAACTCGTATAAGTATTACCGCGACGGCGACGAATCGGTATTGCCCCGCAGCATAGCAACCCGCCAGGCATTCCTGAATGCCATGTCGCTGGATATTGCCATGGGAGGCTCCACGAATACGGTATTGCATCTTTTAGCCGTTGCCCACGAAGCAGAGGTAGATTTCACGATGAAAGATATAGATGCTTTATCCAGAAAAACACCCGTTCTTTGTAAAGTAGCCCCTAACTACAATTACCACATACAGGATGTGAACCGTGCCGGAGGAATTATCTCTATTTTAGATGAATTACTAAAAGCAGGATTAATAGACGGTTCGGTAAAAAGAGCAGACGGACTCACACTGGCAGAAGCCATACAGCAATATTGCATTACTTCTCCGGAAGTAACAGAGGAAGCGATCCGTATCTATAAAAGTGCTCCGGCAAACCGCTTTAATTTAGTATTAGGCTCGCAGGAAAGTTATTATAAAGAATTAGATACCGACCGTGAAAAAGGTTGTATCCGCAATTTCGAAAATGCTTATGTAAAGGACGGTGGCTTGGCTGTTTTATATGGTAATATCGCACAGGACGGTTGTGTTGTAAAAACAGCCGGTGTAGATGAAAGTATCTTCCGTTTCTCCGGTCCGGCAAAAGTATTTGATTCGCAGGAATCTGCCTGTGAAGGGATTCTTAAAAACCGGGTCGTGGCAGGCGATGTTGTCGTCATCACACACGAAGGCCCTAAAGGGGGACCCGGTATGCAGGAAATGTTATATCCTACATCTTATATTAAGAGCCGCCACCTGGGCAAAGAGTGTGCACTCATTACCGACGGACGTTTCAGTGGGGGTACTTCCGGTCTTTCTATCGGACATATTTCGCCCGAAGCTGCTGCCGGAGGTGCAATCGGACTGGTTCGCGACGGAGATATGATCGAGATCAACATCCCGGAACGTACGATCGAAGTAAAAGTAAGCGATGAAGTTTTGCATGACCGCCGTATAGAAGAGGAGAACCGGGGCGCAGAAGCTTTCACACCTAACCGTGAACGGAAAATATCCAAAGCGCTAAAAGCGTATGCAAAAATGGTTTCTTCCGCGGATAAAGGGGCAGTAAGAATAATCTGATCAGAAAACATAGCTAAGAAAACCAATTAAAAGATGTAAATAATACAATGATAACCGGTTCGGAAGCGTTATTGAAGACGTTAATTGCCGAAGGAGTTGATACTATTTTCGGATATCCGGGGGGACAGGTGATCCCAATCTATGATACGTTATATGATTACCAGGATAAACTGAAACACGTACTTGTTCGTCACGAACAGGGAGCCACACACGCGGCACAGGGTTATGCCCGTGTATCAGGAAAAGTAGGAGTTGCTTTAGTTACATCGGGACCCGGAGCCACCAATACGATTACGGGTATTGCAGATGCACTGATGGATAGCACACCTATGGTTGTAATATCCGGGCAGGTGCCTTCTTCCCTATTGGGAACAGATGCTTTCCAGGAAGTAGATGTTATCGGTATTACCCAGGCAATTACCAAATGGGCCTACCAGGTTCGCAAACCGGAAGAGATCGCATGGGCCATTTCCCGCGCATTTTACATAGCGTCTACGGGACGTCCCGGCCCTGTAGTGATTGATATTGCGAAAGATGCGCAGGTTGGTATGGTAGAGTATGCATATGAGAAAGTAAATTATGTACGTAGTTACCAGCCTATTCCCGACATGAAGCCTCACCGCATCGAACAGGCTGCCGAACTGATCAACAACGCGAAAAAACCGTTGGCACTGGTTGGGCAGGGGGTAATCCTGAGTGGTGCGGAGAAAGAGTTACATGAATTCCTTGAAAAAGCAGATATTCCGGCGGGTTCTACCGTGTTAGGGTTGTCGGCAATGGGATCTGATTATCGTTTGAATAAAGGAATGTTAGGAATGTACGGCAACGTGGGCCCTAACCGTAAAACAAACGAGTGTGATGTATTAATCGCAATTGGTATGCGGTTTGACGACCGTGCTACAGGAAATCTGCAGGCATATGCCCCACAGGCAAAAGTAATCCATTTCGACATTGACAAATCAGAGATCAATAAAAACGTAGCTGTAACAGTTCCGGTAGTAGGAGATGCTAAACAGACATTGGCTGCTGTAACCGGATTATTGAAGCCGGCACAGCATACCGAATGGATCAACAGCTTTGACCAGGACGAAAAAGAAGAATTCGAAAAGGTGATCAGTAAAGAGGTAACTCCTTCGGAGGGCTACCTGCGTATGGGTGAAGTGGTACGGAAAGTTTCGGAAGCAACCGGCAACAATGCGGTATTGGTTACCGATGTAGGCCAGAACCAGATGATGGGTGTTCGTTACTTTAAATATAACCAGACGCGAAGTGTAATTACTTCGGGTGGACTGGGTACCATGGGATTTGGTTTGCCGGCAGCTATCGGGGCAAAATTCGGTGCTCCCGGCCGTACGGTATGTTTCTTTACCGGCGACGGCGGAATCCAGATGACGATTCAGGAATTAGGTACGATCATGCAGGAAAACCTGAATGTGAAGATCATCGTACTGAATAATAATTTCCTCGGTATGGTACGCCAGTGGCAGGAATTATTCTTCCACGAAAGATACTCCGCTACAGTAATGACAAATCCTGATTTTGAAGCTGTTGCCAAAGCCTATGGAATTGGTAGCCGCACGGTAGAAAAAAGGGAAGAACTGGATGAGGCTATTGAGGAAATGCTCAATTATGACGGCGCTTACCTGTTGGTTGCCAACGTAGAATCACATGGTATGGTGTATCCGATGGTTCCGGCCGGAGCTGCGATTACAAACATTATTATGGGTGAAAAATAAGGAGGAGCAGGTTATGACAGAAAAAAAATTATACACGGTAATCATATTTTCCGAAAACACAGTTGGGTTGCTTAACCAGATAACTATTATCTTTACGCGTCGGCAGCTGAATATAGAAACACTATCTGTTTCTCCTTCGGCTATCCAGGGAATCCATAAGTTCACAATTACTACCTTTTCCGATAAAGATACAATGGATAAAGTAGTAAAACAGATAGACAAACGGGTGGATATTCTGAAAGCCTATTATAATGTGGACGAAGAATTGATCTTCCAGGAGATCGCCCTTTATAAAGTAGGTACAGAGTTATTCATTCAAAACGGACGTGTGGAGGAACTGATCCGGAAATACAATGCCCATATCTTAGACATAAACGAATCGTCTGTGGTATTGGAAAAGACAGGCCATTACGAAGAGACACAGGCCATGTTTGAGGAATTAAGCAAGTCTATCGGTGTATTGCAGTTCATCCGTTCAGGCCGGGTTGCAATTACCAAAAGTAAAGTAGAACGTTTGAGTGATATGTTGAATACACTGGAACGCAAACTGGAAGCAAAGCAGGATACAACCAGCAATGACGATGAATAAAACCGGAGAATTTCATTTCATTACCGAATCCTACCTGTTGGATTTCAAAGGACAGACTACCATTCCGATGATTGGTAACTACCTCCTGCATGCCGCTTCCGTACATGCGGAAGAGCGGGGATTCGGGTATTCCGATATGAATAAACGGAATGCGGCCTGGGTACTTTCCCGTCTGGCCATTGAAATGAAAGAGTATCCCCGCATGTCCGAACAGGTTACATTGTATACCTGGGTAGAAGAAGTAGGGAAATTATTCACAAACCGTAGTTTTGAACTGGTAAACAGCGAAGGAAAACCGTTGGGATATGCACGTTCTATCTGGGCAGCGATCGATATAGAAACCCGGCGTCCTACGCTACTGGATGTAGAAGGTTTAAGTGCTTACCTGACCGACCGCCCCCATCCGCCGATCGAAAAACCGGGAAAAATCGTTCCGGTTGAAAACACGGCAGAAGGTATTCCTTACCGGGTTAAATACAGCGATCTGGACGTAAACGGACATCTGAACAGTATCAAATATATGGAACATCTATTGGACCTGTTCGATCTCGAACTGTTCAAAGAAAAAAATATCAGCCGCTTCGAAATCACTCACCAATCCGAAGGGAAATACGGCATGGAATTAAGCCTCCATTCCGCATCTATGGAACCGGACAAATACAATATGGCTATTTGCCACGAAGGGAAAGCCATTTGCCGGGCGGCAGTGAGCTGGCAGTAGCTAGTAGTAGTCAAGGAGTTATCAGCCCCTGTGGGGCTTAGTAGTCATCAGTCGCTACGCTCCTTAGTAGTCAAGGAGAAAAGAAAAAAAATTTACTTGACTACTAACGAACGAAGTGAGTGATAACTCCTAACGAGCAACGCGAGTGCTGACTACTTAGTGAGCAACGCGAACGATAACTACTAAATGAGCGAAGCGAATAAAAAACAAATATTTACATTTTAATAGAAAAAAGAAAATGGCAGTAATGAATTTTGGCGGGATGGAAGAGAACGTAGTAACCCGCGACGAGTTTCCATTGGAAAAAGCAAGAGAAGTGATGAAAGACGAGGTGATCGCTGTAATCGGTTACGGTGTACAGGGACCCGGACAGAGTCTGAACCTTCGCGACAATGGATTCAATGTAATTGTTGGACAACGTAAAGGTGGTAAAACCTGGGACAAAGCTGTTGCTGACGGCTGGGTACCGGGCGAAACACTGTTTGATATTGAAGAAGCATGCGAAAAAGCAACTGTTATCCAGTATTTGCTTTCTGACGCGGCACAGATTGAAGTTTGGCCACGTATCAAACCTTACCTGACTCCGTGTAAAGCTCTGTACTTCTCTCACGGTTTTGCAGTGACTTACAAAGAACGTACAAACATTATTCCTCCGACTGATGTAGATGTAATTCTGGTTGCCCCGAAAGGTTCCGGTACCAGTCTTCGCCGCATGTTCCTGCAGGGACGTGGCCTGAACTCAAGCTTCGCTATCTTCCAGGATGCGACAGGCCGTGCATGGGAACGTGTTGTAGCACTGGGTATTGGTGTAGGTTCAGGTTACCTGTTCGAAACAACTTTCCAGAAAGAGGTTTATTCTGACCTTACCGGTGAGCGTGGTACATTGATGGGAGCTATTCAGGGTATCCTGTTGGCACAATACGAAGTATTACGTGAAAACGGCCACTCTCCTTCTGAAGCATTCAACGAAACTGTAGAGGAGTTGACTCAATCGCTGATGCCTCTGTTTGCTGAAAACGGTATGGACTGGATGTACGCAAACTGTTCTACTACTGCTCAACGTGGTGCGTTAGACTGGATGGGACCTTTCCACGATGCGACAAAACCTGTATTTGCAAAACTATACAGCGAAGTAGCTTGTGGTAATGAAGCTCAACGCTCTATCGATACCAACAGTAAACCTGACTACCGCGAAAAACTGGAAGAAGAACTGAAAGCTCTTCGTGAAAGCGAAATGTGGCGTGCAGGTGCAGTAGTACGCAAACTACGTCCTGAAAACAACTAATCAGATTAGTTGTATAAATAGCTGAACAGAACGCAGATTTCACAAATGAACACAGAATAACGCAGATTATTTTTCTGCGAAGTTCTGCGTTCATCTGCGGAATCTGCGTTCTCTATAACCTGAATACATCCACATCATTTCACATTTCTTAAAGAATAGCCAGCGCTTCCCGGGCCGCTTTTTGTGTTACTGGGTCCAGATCGTCAAGTCCTTGCCGGATAATTGCAAATGCTTCGTCAACTCCTGTGGAAGCAAGTACTTTATAATAAAGATATTTATTTTTCTCGCCGGCCTGGCGCATACGGTTTGTAATAACAGTTACCTGTTCTGCCGGTGACTGCGAAGAGATTGCTGTTATAAGGGCCTCCTGCAGGTAAGGAGTAAATTGTGATTCTGATGATTCGAGCATTCCACATAAAATAACCCATTGATTAAATGTAGCCAAATCTTTCAGGGCTATATACGATGCGTGTTTCACTTCCGCAGAACCCGATCGTATCAACTCAAAAACCGTATGGATATGAGGACTGGCTTTACGGGCAGCCAATACTTCGACGGCTGCGATCTTTCCGGCATCGGTTGCATGGGGAATAATACGGGCCACAGGTTGAGCTACATTTCCGGGAAAAGAGAGTAGTGCCTCTCTGGCAAGTAATATGACCGGTTCCTCCGGTTCACGCAAAAGAGCCGCCAGCGTAGGAATAGATTTCTCATCTCCCATACCGGCAAGCGCTTTCATTGCTGCTGCTTTTACTGGATAGTCACCTCCATTTAGTTGATTAACAACAGCTTCACGGGCTGTCAGGTCAAAACGTAATTCAAGCGGTTTCAGTATATTCTTCTTCTCCGGATCCGCTGCTTCCTTTGCTATCCAGTTCAGAATATCTATTTTTACAGTAGCCGGAGCTTTTTGCATGTATTTTAACAGGTCAATATATATCTGCTCATTTGCACAGGATGAAGCAAACTCCAAAGCAGCGTTCCTGTATTCAGCAGATTCGTCTTTCATGGCTTTCACTAAATGTTTTGAAATCTTATTACCTGCATTAGAAAGAGTGGATTGTAAAGCTACAATCCGGCTATCTGTGCCGGCAGAAATCATTTGAACAAAAAATGTCATACTACAAAAAATCAGCGCTGCAGAATATATTATCTTTTTCATTGTAAAATCTTTTAATACAAACCAAACAATCACGTTTGTCTTGTAAAAGTAATCATTATTTTGCAGAAAACCAATGAGCAACAAGAGGAATAGATCACTTTCATTTTGACACCAAATCGCACCCTCTACTTTCAAAAAAGTCCCAAAACAAATATAAAGGTCTGCCTTGAACCTCAAGTGTCAGCAAAAAAAGCAAAGTCAAAGAATTTTGATTAATTCGTCCGGCCATTTTCCGGTTGTCTGTAAGAGATATTGTATAGATATGGAAAACGAATATTTACTTTCAATGGGTTGCTTTATACCACGCTGTTCCGGTTTTTTCATCAGTCATTGCACTTATACTCGGGTCGGAAGTCATAATCCCGGAACATGTATCCAGCTTGATTGATCCTTTATTCTTCGTATAAAAATATTCAGTATATTTTTTATGCGGAACAGTCCGGTCTAACTGTTTGTCAAATTCCTCCATTAAATCAGGATCATTCATACAAAGGTAACTTACATAATCCCGAAAATCAAAAAACCTTACCGGATTATATCCGTCCATGCGTTGAATACTGCTCAGAAAAGAAGAATCAAAGGTATATTTTGAATTTATTTTTTTCATCAGGGCTGCCATACTATCGATTTCGGCACACACTGTCACAGCAATTGTACCGGAAGCCATCAGATAGCTTTTATAGAAATCATAAAACACCTGCGTAATGGCTTCATAATCTACTTTGCCTATCATATAAGGAAGTGCTTCAAAATAAGGCATTCCGTGTGCCATGATTTCTGTGGGGGAAGCAATCAGGTAATCAGTTACATCTTTCAGCTCGTAAGCTACTTCAATAGAAGACATATAACAATCATCAAAAAGAATATATTCCATCTTAATACCCACAGTGCGGATAGCTTCAGCAAAATCCTGAATCTCTATCTGAAAACCGGCTGTTTCTCCTCCAAAATAACGAGTCAGGTATAGCCCCGGAGAGCTCTCCGTCCTGGTGTCGTTTTTCCTGACAGGCAACCATGCCATACCATGAGAATTTACAGCAATCGCATATCGCCTGGCTGGGGTATACTCTATCATATCCTTTAAAATAGAAGCAACACCCTGACTGGTGGTTATGGACGGTTCTGTATACTCTTTATATATTTTCCTCACACATTCACCTTCCGAATAACTCAATTCAAATAAAACAGCTTGCGTTTCGCTGTATTGAAAAAAACCAATACACGCTGATTTTCAAGAAAACCTGTAGCCACTGCCTTTTCCATATCCTTTATATTGTTCTCAAAATAGGGTACTAATTCAGAACACCAGGGCATATAAATAAGCAAAGTTTGTTCCGTATTTGCGGGTTGAGTCTCAACCGGTTCAGTGTTGCTCCATGCTTCATCGTTTTGGCACGATAAAAAAATGAGTAAACTCAACAAAATAAAGACACATATATTTATTTTCATCCTATCCTTCTTAGTCATGATTATCCAATAAAACAAAATGAGTCTGACAATGTTGCTTTAAATAAGTTTCAGTACTTTTACATTTTACCCTACGCACAAATCTCAATTCCTAAAAGTTAGTTATAAAACGCTACTTCTTTTTACAGAAAAAGACAGAACCAGATGCTATTTTGGTTTAAAAAGCTTTGATTGAATCACTTGCGGTGTCCATACCTAAAATCAGGTTTTATACACTCCGGAAGCAGATTAAAAAGAATTTTAATGAGAGAAAAAACCATAAATTATATCTTCTACTATCCTTTTTTCCAGATTCTTAAATTTAAATTCCAACAACTTAAATTTGTTCCAAAAACTTATTAATATTGCAATATTACTTTATACATTCGCCTTCGAAAAGAATGTCGCTTTAATCTAACTAATAGAAAAAAAATAAACTATGCCTAATAAACCTGCGATAGTTACTATTAACGAAAGGGACTCTGTTTTTCTTGCAAGAAAAACAGAGTCCCAACCATGGTTGGGACTCCAAAAATCTAATTTCGCAGAGCAAACATTAGATCGAACAATCCTAACCACACTAAAATCCAGCCTGGACCAGGAAAAGGTATATCTTGACCCTTGTATCTCATTAATTAAATTAAGTCTTAAAGTGGGCACAAACACAAGTTATCTGTCTCACGTAATTAACACTTACTTCAATTGTAATTTCAGAGCTTTAATCAACGGATATAGGGTTAACCATTGCCTGAATATACTATCAAGCAACGAAAAAATAAGCATAAAAGAACTTCCCAACAAATGCGGTTTCTCTTCAAAAAGCGCATTTTATGTAGTCTTTAAGAAACACACCGGTATTTCGCCCAAAGACTACTACAGGCACCTTCGGTATAAAGAAATGCAAAATGCCGAATAGCAGTTAATTAATTATTATATAGCAATAGATTTCTAATTTATCAAATTATTTTTTATGAAAAGAAAATTTTTTAATTTTATAATATACGGAAATTTATAATTAATTTACGCTTTAACATACTACAGATTTACCA
>JAJQAZ010000053.1 GCA_021203545.1 Tannerellaceae bacterium
CATGATAATTTCAGTTTACGTAGATTACTTACCTGCTGATTTACCAGACTTTCTGCGAATTACTTCACCCACGAATTTGATACCTTTCCCTTTATAAGGTTCAGGTTTACGGAATGAACGAATTTTAGCACAAATCTGACCTATTAATTGTTTATCAGCTGATTCGAGGATAATAAGCGGGTTCTTGTTTCTTTCAGTTTTAGTTTCCACTTTAATTTCAGGAGGCAACTGCAAATAAATATTATGCGTATATCCTAAAGAAAGGTCTAACAACTGGCCTGCGTTTGAAACACGATAACCAACACCTACTAATTCCAGTTCTTTTTTGTAACCTTCAGAAACCCCAACAACCATGTTGTTGATCAGCGAGCGATACAAACCATGTAAAGCACGATGATTTTTTTCGTCTGTAGGTCTTGCAACCTGAAGAACTCCATCCTCTAAAGTAACAGTGATATCCGGATTCACTTCCTGCGATAATTCACCTTTTGGCCCTTTTACAGTAACTACATTATCTTTGATAGTAACTGTTACACCTGCGGGTACCGGGATCGGCAATTTTCCTATTCTTGACATTCTACTTTCCTCCTACATTAATAAACATAACACAATACTTCACCACCGATCTTCAATTCGCGGGCTTCTTTGTCAGTCATCACTCCTTTGGAAGTAGAAAGAACAGCAATACCTAATCCGTTCAATACACGGGGCATGTCTTTGTAACCAACATACTTACGTAAACCAGGGGTTGAAACTCTCTGGAGTTTCTTGATCGCATTCACCTTGTTAACGACGTCATATTTCAGAGCGATCTTGATCGTGCCCTGTGGTCCGTCTTCAACAAATTTAAAATTAAGGATGTAACCTTTGTCGAAAAGGATCTTTGTGATCTCTTTCTTTAAATTTGACGCAGGCAATTCAACAACTCTGTGTTTAGCCTTGATTGCGTTACGCAATCTGGTCAAATAATCTGCTATTGGATCTGTCATATATAAATAAATTAAATTGATCCGGCCTCTCCGGACAATATTTAACAATAATCTCTTTTACCAGCTTGCTTTCTTAACACCCGGAATTAATCCATTAGATGCCATTTCACGGAACTGAATACGTGAAATACCGAACTGGCGCATATACCCTTTCGGACGGCCTGTAATTTTGCAACGGTTGTGTATACGTACAGGAGAAGCATTCTTAGGTAAACTTTGTAAAGCATCATAGTCGCCTGCTGCTTTGAGCTCAGCTCTTTTAGCAGCATACTTAGCAACCATTTTAGCTCTCTTTACCTCACGGGCTTTCATTGATTCCTTTGCCATATATACTTAGTCTTTTTTTGCATTTTTAAAAGGCAACCCAAATTCTCTCAACAGAGCATACCCTTCTTCGTCTGTTTTCGCAGAGGTCACAAAGGTAATATTCATTCCCAAAATTTTAGTAATATTATCGATATTAATTTCAGGGAAAATGATTTGCTCCTGGATGCCCATCGTATAATTACCACGTCCATCCAGTTTACTTTCGATACCTTTGAAGTCACGAATACGGGGAAGAGCGACACGTACTAATCTTTCCAGAAATTCATACATTTGCTCACGACGTAATGTAACCATCACACCGATAGGCATTTTCTTACGCAGTTTGAAGTTCGAGATATCTTTCTTTGATACTGTTGCAACAGCTTTCTGACCGGTGATATTAGTCAATTCAGTGATTGCTACATCAATAATCTTTTTATCTGCGGTAGCCATACCCAGACCCTGATTGATCACGATCTTTTTCAGAACGGGTACCTGCATCACAGATTTATAACCAAACTCCTTTGTCAAAGCAGGAACAATTCTTTCCTGATATTCTTTTTTAAGACTGGCTGTATTGCTCATTACTTAATTTCCTCCCCTGATTTTTTTGAATAACGCACTGATACACCCGTTGCTTCATCTTTCTTACGACCAATACGAGTTGGTTTACCTGATTTCGGATCAATCAGATTCAGGTTAGAAATATGAATCGGAGCTTCTTTCTTTTCAACTCCTCCCTGAGGATTTTTTGCGTTCGGCTTGGTATGCTTTGATACCATATTAATACCTTCAACAATAGCACGGCTGTCTTTTACAAGAACCTGCAAAACACGGCCAGTCTTACCTTTGTCTACTCCGGTATTAACAAATACTATATCGCCTTTTTTAATATGTAATTTACTCATTACCTAAAGTTTTTCAGATTAAAGCACTTCCGGTGCAAGTGAAACGATCTTCATATTCGTAGCACGTAATTCTCTGGCTACCGGGCCGAAAATACGACTACCACGGATATCACCGCTAGCATTCAATAATACACATGCATTATCGTCGAAACGGATATAAGAGCCATCCTGACGACGGATCTCTTTTTTAGTACGAACAATGACAGCTTTAGAAACAGTACCTTTTTTTACATCACTTGCCGGAATAGTACTTTTAATCGCTACTACGATAATATCCCCAACAGAAGCATAACGTCTTCTTGTACCGCCTAAAACACGGATACACAACGCTTCTTTCGCGCCACTGTTATCAGCTACTACTAATCTTGATTCCTGTTGTATCATATTATTTAGCTCTTTCGATTATTTGAATCAGTCTCCATCTCTTTGTTTTGCTCAAAGGACGTGTTTCCATGATTTTCACAACATCACCAATGTTGCATTCATTTTTCTCGTCGTGAGCATGGAATTTCTTCGTTTTATTCACGAATTTTCCATATATCGGGTGTTTTTCTTTCCATTTTACAGCAACTGTAATGGTTTTATCCATTTTATTACTGAAAACAACGCCCTGTCTTTCTTTTCTTAATCTTCTTTCCATCAGACTACGGGATTATTTGTTGTTAAGTTCTCTTTGACGCAACTCTGTTTTCATGCGCGCAATCGTTCTACGTAATTGCTTAATCTGAGTAGGATTTTCCATAGGTGATACACTATGGTTAATTTCCATTTGATTAAGTGCGGTCACTTCTACATCTACTCTCTCGAGTAATTCCTGTGTGCTCAGTTCTCTAATTTCTGCTATCTTCATAACCATTACGCATTTTGATTTTGAATATCATAATCACGTCTCACAACAAATTTGGTTGTAACCGGCAATTTCTGTGCCGCCAGACGTAATGCTTCTTTTGCCACATCGAAAGGAACCCCTTCGATTTCAAAAAGAATACGTCCCGGAGTAACCGGTGCCACAAATCCTTCCGGCGAACCTTTACCTTTACCCATACGTACTTCGGCCGGTTTCTTTGTAATAGGTTTATCGGGGAAAATCCGAACCCAAACCTGACCCTGACGTTGCATATAACGGGTTACAGCAATACGGGCAGCTTCAATCTGACGACCGGTGATCCATTTATTCTGTAACGATTTTATACCAAATGAACCGAAGGCTAACTCATGACCACGTTGAGCATTCCCTTTCATGCGGCCTTTCTGTTGTCTTCTGAACTTTGTTTTCTTTGGTTGTAACATGTTCTTCTAATTTCTTACGTTTAACGATTACCTCTCTTCTTGTTGAATTTCCGATCTCTGTTGCCACCGGAATGATTATCGTTTCTACGACCTGTCTCTTTTGAAGAAGTGAAAGAAGGAGCTAAATCTCTCTTTCCATATACTTCGCCACGGCAGATCCAAACTTTAATTCCTAACAACCCTACTTTCGTCAACGCTTCAGCCAAAGCATAATCAATATCTGCTCTGAAAGTGTGCAACGGAGTTCTTCCTTCTTTATACATCTCTGAACGAGCCATTTCAGCACCGTTGAGACGTCCTGAGATTTGAATTTTGATACCTTCTGCACCCATTCTCATAGTAGATGCGATGGCCATTTTAACGGCACGACGGTAAGCAATCTTACCTTCGAGCTGACGGGCAATGTTATTTGCTACAATCACAGCGTCCAATTCAGGTCTCTTCACTTCAAAGATGTTAATCTGAACTTCTTTGTCGGTGATTTTTTTCAACTCTTCTTTCAGTTTGTCAACTTCATGTCCACCTTTACCAATGATGATACCCGGGCGAGATGTACAAACTGTAATTATAATCAATTTTAACGTACGCTCAATAATAATACGTGATACACTAGCTTTAGCAAGACGGGCATTCAGGTATTTACGGATTTTGCTGTCTTCCAGCAAAGTGTCACCGTAATTCTTGCCGCCATACCAATTGGAATCCCATCCACGGATAATTCCTAAACGATTACTAATCGGATTTACTTTTTGTCCCATCTACAATTAATTTTGACTATCGTTTTTACTTAGTGTATCAACAAACAGGGTTACGTGGTTCGAACGTTTACGAATTCTATAACCTCTTCCCTGCGGAGCCGGACGCATTCTCTTCAATGTAGTAGCGCAATCTACGCTAATAGAAGAGATATACAACTCACCGCTTTCCGCTTTACGTTCGTTCTTGGCTTCCCAGTTAGCGATAGCCGAACGAAGTAACTTTTCTACTCTTGCTGCAGCTTCTTTATTAGAAAACTTCAAAACACCTAATGCTCTGAACACTTCCATACCACGCACCATGTCTACAACAAGGCGCATTTTACGGGGAGAAGTGGGAACATTCCGCAATTTTGCGAAATACATAGATTTCTGGGCTTCTTTTCTTGCTTCAGCTGATATTCTTTTTCTAGCACCCATTTTTATTAATTCTTTTTATTTTCAGATTCTCTTATTCCGATTATCTTTTCTTATTACCACCATGGCCACGGAATGTACGTGTAGGAGAGAACTCTCCTAACTTATATCCCACCATGTTTTCAGTAACGAAAACCGGAATAAATTTGTTACCATTATGAACTGCAATTGTATGGCCTACAAAGTCAGGCGAAATCATTGAAGCTCTTGCCCATGTCTTAATCACAGCTTTCTTGCCTGACTCATTCATAGCCAGAACTTTTTTCTCAAGCTTAATATTAATATACGGGCCTTTTTTTAATGAACGACTCATAGTTTACTTAATTAATCAGATTACTTTTTCCGTTTTTCAATAATGTACTTTGAAGAATGTTTCTTCGGAGCTCTTGTTTTCAAGCCCTTAGCGTACAAGCCATTGCGTGATCTTGGATGACCTCCTGAAGCGCGTCCTTCACCACCACCCATTGGGTGATCAACCGGGTTCATTACAACCCCACGAACACGTGGACGACGTCCCATCCATCTGGTACGACCGGCTTTACCTGATTTTTCAAGACCATGGTCTGAATTACCTACACTACCAATAGTAGCCTTACATGCAGCAAGAATCTTTCTGGTTTCACCTGAAGGCATTCTGATAATTACATAAGTACCTTCTCTTGATGTCAGCTGAGCAAAACCTCCCGCAGAACGAACAAATTTCGCTCCCTGTCCCGGGCGAAGCTCAATGTTGTGAATAATAGCACCTACAGGTATATTTGCCATAGGTAAGCAATTACCCACCTCAGGAGCAACATCGCTACCTGAAATCACTGTCTGGCCAACTTCTAATCCGTTAGGAGCAACAATATAACTTTTTGCTCCGTCTGCATAATACAATAAAGCGATACGTGAAGTACGGTTTGGATCGTACTCAATCGCTTTCACTGTTGCAGGAATGCCATCTTTATTTCTCTTGAAGTCGATAAATCTGTATTTTTGTCTGTGGCCACCACCAATGTAGCGCATAGTCATTTTACCGGTGTTGTTACGACCGCCAGATTTTCTTTTTCCACTTACAAGAGACTTTTCTGGTGTACTTGCAGTGATTTTATCAAATGCACCAATAACTTTGTGTCTCTGCCCCGGTGTTGTGGGCTTTAATTTACGTATTCCCATTTCTTTTTTCAGATATTACTAAAGAAATCAATTGTATCTCCTTCTTTCAACGTTACTATCGCTTTCTTAAAAGCTGCCTGTTTTCCGTTAATGATACCGGATTTAGTATAACGGGTTTTACGTTTGCCGGAATAGTTCATTGTGTTTACATCTTCCACCGTAACGTTATACATATCTTCAACAGCTTTCTTTATTTCGAGCTTGTTCGCTTTCGGAGAGACACGGAAACCAAAGCGATTTTGAAATTTCTCTGTAATCGCAGTTTGTTTCTCTGTTATTATTGGTTTAATAATAATTCCCATTTTTCTTCTCCTTATGCATTAAAAAGTTTTTCAATAATAGCTACCGAACTTTCTGTTATCACAAGATTCGAAGCATCCAATACTCCGTATGTGTTTAAGTCAGAGGCTGTTACAATTTTAGCTTTCTTCAAATTACGAGCCGACAAATATACGGAATTATTTTTCTCCGGCAAAACCATAAGTAGCTTTTTATCAGCGACTTTCAGATTTTTAGTAATTTCGATGAAATCCTTTGTTTTTGGGGTTTCCAAAGAGAAATCTTCAACCACAACAATCGCATTTTCTTTTGCTTTATAAGTCAATGCTGATTTACGGGCCAGTCTCTTCACTTTTTTATTCAGTTTGAAACTATAATCTCTTGGTTTAGGACCAAATACACGGGCACCACCAACCAATACAGGAGAGTTGATATCACCACGACGGGCACCACCGCTACCTTTCTGACGGATCAGTTTGCGGGTACTACCTGACATCTCACTTCTCTCTTTTGATTTATGAGTTCCCTGACGTTGATTTGCTAAATACTGTTTTACATCCAGATAGATAGCATGATCATTGGGTTCAATGCCGAAAATCGCATCGTTCAAAGTTACCTTTCTTCCGGTATCTTCACCTTTAATATTTACTACGTTCAGTTCCATTACTTTTCAATTAATACGATTGAACCTTTTGCTCCCGGAATAGAACCTTTCACCATTAAAAGATTACGCTCGGGCATTACCTTGATCACTTCGAGGTTTTGAACAGTCACACGTTTGTTACCCATCTGTCCTGCCATGCGTGTTCCTTTGAATACCTTTGCAGGGTAAGAACAGGCACCGATAGAACCGGGAGCACGCAAACGGTTGTGCTGACCATGAGTAGTCTGACCTACTCCACCAAATCCATGGCGTTTTACAACCCCCTGGAATCCTTTACCTTTAGATGTACCGATTACATCTACGAAACCACCTTCATCAAAGAAGTCTACGGCGATTACATCATCGAGATTATATGTGGTTTCAAAATTCTTGAACTCGGCCAAGAATCTCTTGGGAGTTACACCGGCTTTCTTAAAATGACCCATTGCAGGCTGAGTAGTATGTTTTTCCTTTTTATCCTGGAAACCCAACTGTACAGCTTCATAGCCATCTTTTTCGAGCGATTTGATTTGTGTAACTACACAAGGACCTACTTCGATAACAGTGCATGGAAGATTTTTTCCCTCGGCACTGAAAACGGATGTCATTCCGATTTTTTTTCCTAACAATCCTGGCATTTCACTTAATTTTTAAATAACTCACACTTTAATTTCAACCTCTACACCACTGGGCAATTCCAGTTTCATCAATGTATCAACTGTTTTAGCAGTTGAGCTGTAGATATCTATCAACCTTTTGTAAGATGATAGTTCAAACTGCTCACGGGACTTTTTATTAACGAAAGTCGAGCGGTTCACAGTAAAGATACGTTTGTGCGTAGGAAGAGGCATAGGACCACTTACAACAGCACCTGTAGCCTTTACAGTCTTTACGATTTTCTCTGCAGATTTATCTACCAATGAATAATCGTAAGATTTCAATTTAATTCTGATCTTTTGGCTCATTAATTAATTAAATTATTAATTGTATTTATTAATTGCAAGCAGGGGAAAGAGCCATATCCTCCCCCTGCTTATATTGTTTTATTTTATCAAATCAACACGACCCTGTACTTCTGTCAATACTGCTTTTGCAATAGAAGCAGATACTTCAGAATAGTGTGAGAACTGCATAGAAGAAGTTGCACGACCTGAAGTAATCGTACGAAGAGCTGTTACATAACCGAATGTTTCTGCCAAAGGCACTTTCGCTTTCACAATACGGGCACCGGTACGGCTTGTTTCCATACCTTCTACCTGTCCGCGGCGTTTGTTCAAGTCACCAATCACATCACCCATACTTTCTTCCGGAGTCACTACTTCAATTTTCATGATCGGCTCCATCAACACAGGACCTGCTTTTTCAGAAGCACTCTTGAACGCCTGCATAGCACAAATTTCGTAAGACAACTGATCCGAGTCAACCGGGTGGTAAGAACCGTCAATCACAGTCACTTTCAGTTTATCCAATGCATAACCTGCCAGAATACCATTCTTCATAGCTTTCAGGAAACCTTTCTGGATAGAAGGAATAAATTCTTTCGGAATGTTACCCCCTTTTACTTCATCCACAAACTGCAGTTCGCCATCAAAACCTTCATCAGCCGGTTCCACACGCACGATCATATCAGCGAATTTACCACGACCACCGGATTGTTTCTTATAAACTTCACGCAATTCAACCGATTTGGTGATCGCTTCTTTATAAGAAACCTGAGGACGACCCTGGTTACATTCTACTTTGAACTCACGACGCAGACGGTCGATAATGATATCCAGGTGAAGCTCACCCATACCGCTAATTACAGTCTGTCCTGTATCTTCATTTGTCTGCACACGGAAAGTAGGATCCTCTTCTGCCAGTTTAGACAGACCAACACCCAATTTATCCATGTCTTTCTGAGTTTTAGGCTCTACTGCGATACCAATCACCGGTTCCGGGAATTCCATTGATTCCAGAACAATAGGATTAGCTTCATCACAAAGCGTATCACCTGTACGGATATCTTTGAATCCTACACCTGCACCAATATCACCACAACCAATCACTTCCATCGGATTCTGTTTGTTTGAGTGCATCTGGAACAGACGTGAAATACGTTCTTTTTTATCCGAGCGGCTATTATATACATACGAACCGGCTTTCAGTTCTCCGGCATACACACGGAAGAAGCAAAGACGTCCTACATAAGGGTCAGTTGCAATCTTAAATACCAATGCAGTCAGAGGCTCTTCTGAAATAGGTTTACGTATGATTACTTTGTCAGGATCATTCGGGTCTGTACCTTCGATAGCCGGAGTATCTACCGGGCTTGGCAGATAAGCACAAACAGCATCCAACAGAGTCTGAACACCTTTATTTTTGAAAGAAGAACCACAGATCATTGGATTGATCTGCATGGCAATAGTACCTTTACGGATAGCTACTTTGATTTCTTCTTCTGTAATAGTAGAAGGATCATCAAAATATTTTTCCATGATAGCATCGTCACACTCTGCGATTGCTTCCAACATTTTTTCTCTCCACTCTTCTGCCTCTGCAACTAATTCAGCCGGAATTTCTTCAATAGAATATTCAGCTCCCATAGTTTCATCATGCCAGAAGATAGCTTTCATCTTCACAAGGTCTACAACTCCCTGGAATTTTTCTTCAGCACCGATAGGTATCTGAATCGGACAGGGAGTAGCTCCTAACACATCTTTAACCTGACGTACCACTTCATAGAAGTTAGCACCTGAACGGTCCATTTTATTCACGTAACCGATACGGGGTACGTTATATTTATCAGCCTGACGCCATACTGTTTCCGACTGAGGCTCAACTCCCCCTACAGCACAGAAAGCAGCAACGGCACCATCCAGAATACGCAGCGAACGCTCTACTTCTACAGTAAAGTCAACGTGTCCCGGGGTGTCAATCAGGTTGATTTTAAATTTATCGTCATTGTAATTCCAGAAAGTGGTGGTTGCAGCAGAAGTAATAGTAATACCACGTTCCTGCTCCTGCTCCATCCAGTCCATAGTCGCAGCACCATCGTGCACTTCACCGATTTTATGAGTCAAACCGGTATAGAAAAGAATACGCTCTGAAGTCGTAGTCTTTCCGGCATCGATATGCGCCATGATACCAATATTTCTGGTATACTTTAAAAGTTCGTCAGCTTTTGCCATTTTTATTTTTCTCTCCTAAATTGCTAAATTAAAATCTGAAGTGAGCGAACGCACGGTTAGCTTCAGCCATACGGTGCATATCTTCTTTTCTTTTAAATGCCCCTCCCTGATTATTGAATGCATCAACAATTTCAGCAGACAATTTATCGGACATAGTCTTTCCCCCTCTCTTACGAGCATAAAGGATAAGATTTTTCATACAAATTGATTCTTTACGATCAGGACGTATTTCAGTAGGTACCTGGAAGGTAGCACCGCCCACGCGGCGTGATTTTACTTCGACTTGAGGAGTAATATTGTCGAGTGCAGCTTTCCAAATTTCGAGAGCAGATTTTTCTT
>JAJQAZ010000157.1 GCA_021203545.1 Tannerellaceae bacterium
TTTCAAGGTAAGCAAAAAAGAATATTTAATAACAAATAGATAGAAAAAAGCACATGAATATATATTTTAAATTATTCTCCTGAAAGAGTTAAAACAACAATATAACAATCAGCAAAAAGGCAAAAAGAAATACGTTGCGGGCAGTTTTTCCGAGGGTTGGGTTTAACCCTTTTCCTTCCCGGAACGATAGTTCTTTCCAGGTCTGGATGAACAGGAAATAATAAAGCCCTATCAATAGGACCTGCCACCGGGATGCCTGCATAAACAAAGGTAAAGCTGCTATCAATGCAAATAAACCATTCAGGAGATAAAATACCCGCCCGAATTTGCGCCCGAAAAGAACAATAGTTGTACGTTTGGATGCCAGTTTATCCTGTATATAATCGCGGTAATTATTTACGACCAGTATATTGATGGAAAGAAAACCCAGTGCAAGTGAAAGGAGAAATATTAGTGCTGTAAAGTGTCCCGCCTGGACATAATAAGTAAAGCAAACAGGAATAACTCCGTAAAACAAAAGAACACAAACGTCGCCCAGACCGATGTAAGCCAACGGATAAGGGCCGGCAGAATAGGCCAGTACGCCTATGGCAATAGCTATTCCTACCAGTAAAAGCTGCCAGCCACACATCCATACTAATCCCAATCCCAACATACAAGCCAGCCCAAGAGTTATAAATGTGCCTGTCAGCATAGCCCGGGGTGTGATCCAGCCTGAGGCTACAGCACGAGCCGGGCCTACCCGCTGGTCGGTATCAGCTCCTTTTTTAAAGTCAAAATAATCGTTGGCAAAATTGCTGGCTATCTGCGCCAGCAAAGCTACTCCAAGACACAACAAAGCAGGCAACCACCGGAAAGTACCATCGCTGTATGCAACCGCACAGGCCAACAATACCGGACTGACAGAAGCCGGTAACGTACGCGGACGGGCTGCTTTTATCCAGGCTTTTACTTTTGTATGGGATGCATTCATTGTTTTGTTTTTTATTTCCGCATGCAAAATTACAACAAAAAACCACGTATTGGTTGTTTGGTTTTAAAACATCATTAACTTTGCAATATGAAGAAGATTCTTATAATCCTCGCGTTTTTCTGTTCATTCCTGCTGTTGAGTTCTACAGAACCATCCGGTAGTAGTGAAACTGCTGCGCCCGTCAGTAAAGAGGATGTAATAAAAGCGAATACTTCTACCACACAACAATCCATTGAAATATTAAGTAAAGATTTACGTTCCAACAAGTTCCTTACTCCACGCAGGAATGTACAGGTTTTTAATACCTCCTCATATGCCCGGGTTGCGCAACAAATCAACAAATTGTTACGGGTGCTGCGGGTTAAAGGTGAAGACAGGTTATGCAAAATTTTAGAATTTAATACCTATTGTCAAACCGTAAAATTATCTACTCTTCTCTGCCGCCGGGGATATCATATATACGCCCTGCGGAAGATCGTTATTTGAATTCCATCTTTTTTCTTTAATTTTAATCCTTATAAATCCACAAACATTCCGTTGTGTCCCCTTTGACAATAGTTTGTTGGACAGTCATTTCTGTGAGTTGACCTAAAGGATTCATTCTTCATTTTTAATTTTACATTTTAAAGAAAATAGTATGGCATCAAATAAAACAAAAAATTTAAGTACCTATCTTTTTATCGTTTTAACTGTAGCAGGCATTGTTCTGGCCTGTAGTTCTATTATTACTAATGACTATATGAAACTGGTTATTGTAATGGTAACATTGGCTATTAGTTTGTTTGGGATTATGAAAAGCCTGAGCAATCCTTCGGAGGAAAAAAACGAAGTGAATGAACAATAAGTGAACTTAAAAAATAAAAAGATGAAAATCAGTAAAGATTTAATGGATGCATTGATGATGTTATCTTTTATTATTCTTGTATTGGTAGCTACCAGCGATTTCGAGAACACGGCCATGAAAAATATTCTGATGATTGGTTCGGGAGTGGTCGTTGCGATTTCTGTAACCGGACGAGTGCTGGCTGCAAAAAAAATACTGAAGAGGAATAATTTATATCAAAAAAACTTTTATCCGGATATCCGTTTATTGTTGCCGGAATAGTTCCGGCAACATTCATATAAGGCCATTTAACTATCACCCAATTAACCTGCTATATTAGTATGAATGTAATTTATAATAATAAACGAAATCCGGATAAATTATTTAAAAACTCTAAATGCCTTATAACGACCGTTCTATATCAAAATATCACTTCCCTCCAAATAAAACGGATTGAATAAAACTTACTTTTCAACACTAATACCTTGCTTTATAAAAATAGATTTTAGTAACTTTGGGCATTCAACCTGATAAA
Source organism: Tannerellaceae bacterium (assembly GCA_021203545.1). Taxonomy (GTDB): domain Bacteria; phylum Bacteroidota; class Bacteroidia; order Bacteroidales; family Tannerellaceae; genus UBA4116. Next base: position 2,332 of record JAJQAZ010000157.1, read on the forward strand.
ATAATAAAACAGGTTATACGTTAAAACAAATATGCTTAGTATGGCTAAAATAAAAGGGACTGTGGTTGTTAACACAGAACGCTGCAAAGGGTGTAACCTTTGCGTGGTAGCCTGTCCATCTGACGTGTTGGAACTACATCCGCGGGAAGTAAATAACAAAGGATACCATTTTGTTTACATGAAAAATCCGGATAGCTGCATTGGTTGTGCCAATTGTGGTTTGGTGTGTCCTGACGGTTGTCTGACTATTTACAAGGTGAAATTATAAATCAGTATCCCCTATGAACGAAGATATTAAACTGATGAAAGGCAATGAAGCTGTTGCTCATGCCGCAATCCGTTACGGAGCAGACGGATATTTCGGATATCCCATTACTCCCCAATCAGAAATACTGGAAACGTTAATGGCCGAAAAACCCTGGGAAACGACAGGTATGGTGGTTTTACAGGCCGAAAGCGAAGTGGCTGCCATTAATATGGTATATGGTGGTGCCGGTAGCGGTAAACGTGTAATGACTTCTTCTTCAAGCCCGGGTATCAGTCTGAAACAGGAAGGTATTTCTTATATTGCCGGTGCCGATCTTCCCTGCCTGATTGTTAATATTATGCGTGGTGGCCCCGGTTTAGGTACCATACAACCCAGCCAGGCCGACTATTTCCAGACGGTTAAAGGTGGCGGACACGGAGACTACCGGCTTATTACGCTGGCTCCGTCATCAGTGCAGGAAATGGCTGATTTTGTGGAATTAGGCTTCGACCTTGCTTTTCAATATTCCAATCCATGCATGATACTGGCAGACGGTATTATCGGGCAGATGATGGAAAAGGTAGTACTTCCTCCTTTCCGGCCACGTAAAACAGACGAAGAGATACGAGCCGAATCTCCCTGGGCAACACAAGGAAAGCGTAAAGGAGAGGCTCCCCATATTATTACATCGCTGGAACTTGATCCTGCCAAAATGGAAGAGAATAATATTCGCTTCCAGAAAAAATATAAAAAGATAGAAGATAACGAAATTCGTTACCAGGAGTACGAGTGTGAAGATGCCGAATACCTGTTAGTGGCATTCGGTTCGGCAGCCCGTATCTGTCAGAAAGTGGTAGAAGTCGCACGGGCCGAAGGTATCCGGTTAGGACTTTTACGCCCCATTACTCTCTGGCCATTCCCGGCCCCTGTTCTGTCGGAGTACGCGAATAAAGTAAAGGGAATGTTATCGGTAGAACTGAACGCCGGACAAATGGTTGAAGATGTACGTCTGGCTGTAAACGGGCGGGTGAAAGTAGAACATTTCGGACGGTTAGGAGGTATTGTATTTACGCCGGATGAAGTTTTACAGGCTTTGAAGGAAAAAATTATAACACAATAAAGATATGCGCGGAAGTAAGCTTGACGAAATCATGACATTGGTATTCCTGTTGCTGGCAGTAGCATCAGTAGTGGTTGTTTTCGTAGCAAACAACCGGAGCATGTTTCTTTATGTAGCAGGTGCTGCAATAGTGCTACGAATCATTCAGTATGCACTTAGATTCTTTAAAAGATAGTTATCACATGAATATGGATATACAGGAAATGATAAAACCGGAAAACCTGGTCTACAATAAACCCCGGTTAATGAACAATAATCCGATGCATTATTGTCCCGGATGCAGTCATGGAGTCATTCATAAACTGATTGCCGAAGTGATTGAAGAAATGGGTATGGAAGAGAAAACAATCGGTGTATCGCCGGTAGGATGTGCTGTTTTTGCATATAATTACCTGGATATTGACTGGATTGAAGCGGCCCACGGACGATCCCCGGCAGTTGCGACTGCCGTAAAACGGCTTAATCCGGAAAAAATGGTATTCACCTATCAGGGAGATGGCGACCTGGCAGCAATCGGTACAGCCGAAACCATCCATGCGGCCAACCGGGGGGAAAATATTGTGATTGTTTTCGTGAATAATGCAATATATGGCATGACCGGTGGACAAATGGCTCCTACTACACTGGAAGGTATGCCCACTTCGACCTGCCCTTACGGACGCGATATCGCACTGAATGGCTATCCGCTGAAAATCGGTGAGATATTGGCCCAATTGCAGGGTACCTGCCTGGTTACCCGCCAAAGTGTACAGACTGCCGCTGCCGTACGGAAAGCGAAAAGAATGTTACGGAAAGCGTTCGAAAATTCGATGGACGGTAAAGGAACATCGGTTGTAGAGTTTGTCTCTACCTGCGCTTCAGGCTGGAAGATGACACCCGAACAGTCCAATAAATGGATGGAAGAGAATATGTTTCCGTTTTATCCGTTGGGAGACCTGAAAAATTTATAGTAAAAAATTGAACGTACAATGAAACAGGAAATTATTATAGCCGGTTTTGGCGGACAGGGAGTTCTCTCGATGGGTAAAATTCTGGCTTATTCCGGCCTGATGGAAGGAAAAGAGGTGAGCTGGATGCCTTCGTATGGCCCTGAGCAGCGTGGCGGTACAGCCAACGTAACTGTCATACTTAGCGATGAACCCATCAGTTCGCCGATATTGAACGAATATGATATTGCAATCATTCTGAACCAGCCCTCGCTCGAAAAATTTGAGGATAAAGTTAAACCGGGAGGCATCCTGTTGTTTGACGGATATGGCATCCATGGCGGGATCAAACGCAAAGATATAGAAATATATCAGGTAGATGCTATGGATGCGGCAACAGAAATGAAGAATGAAAAAGCGTTTAACATGCTTATTCTTGGCGGATTACTTAAAATTGCACCCATGGTAGAGATCGAGAATGTAATTCTGGGATTGAAAAAATCGCTCCCCGAACGTCATCATAAACTGATCCCTATGAACATAGAAGCAATACGCCGTGGGATGGAGATTGTACAGAAAATAATCTGAAATAATATTCAGAAATAATATTACTTTAACTACTTTTATAAGGGGCATTTCTTTCGTAGAAATGTCCTTTATTTATATATTTGCAGTCCATGAAGCAAGGCTTACTCATATTACTACTTTTTTCCATACTTGCCTATCCGGCAAAAGCGCAGCGCGAAGGAGGAAGAGGTGACCGTGGAGGTTTTTCCCTCTCCAACTTATCAGGAGATAAGAATCAATTACCTGACAGTTTAATACTGGAAGCAGATACGCTTACTCTAAAGAAAGAAGGAATCACAGCTTTCCGTGTGACACCCGATTTCGGAGAAGCATATGTAGCACCCATGGATACTAACCGGTTAAATTCATCAAACAATACATTGGTCGAAGCGAAATCGCTGGCAGTAGGATATGCTTCAAACCTGGGCAACCCGGCACAGACCCAAATATTTACCGAACGGAAAGAGGCACGGGATTTCATTTATGCGGATGCATACGATTTTTATATTACCACCCCCGAAAATGCACTTTATTATGATACCCGCCTCCCTTTTACTGAAATACTCTATACCCAGGGAGGAAGTGCGCAGAACAAGGAAGACCAGTTTAAAGGAATATTAAGTACAAACTTTGGCAGTAAGATCAATGTAGGTGCTGAAATGGATTATATATATACCCGTGGGCATTACAACTCGAATGGTAATAAGTTGGTTAGCTATCGTGTATTCGGCAGTTATAAGAGCGACCAGTATGAGTTACACGCCTATATGCGTAATTTCAACTTTGTCAACTATGAGAATGGTGGATTGCTGGACGACGATTACCTGTTAAACCCGGAAAAATATTCGGTAGGCCGGCAAAGTTATGCCACCCGGGATTTTCCGGTACGGATGTATGATACCTGGAATCGTGTACGGGGAAAACAATATTACCTGACACACCGTTACAACCTGGGTTTTTACCGCACCCTACCCACCAAAGAGATTATTGTAAATGAAGACGGAGAAGAGGAAGAGATATCAAAAGAGGTATTTGTTCCGGTTTCGAGCATTATCCATACGTTTGATTACGAAGACAACCGCCGCCACTTTACCTCCAATATGGATACGATCGATAATGTGTATGATCATATCTACGGACTTGATCCGAAATTGAGCGACCGTATGGCCATGTGGAATCTGAAAAACACACTGGCCTTATCCTTACGGGAAGGTTTTCAGGATTGGGTAAAATTCGGACTGACTGCTTTTGTGCGGTTCGAAAAAAGAAAGTACAGGTTACCTGCACAAATACCGGGATTATCCTACGACGGCACTAACCAGTGGATAGGAGAACCCGATTATAACTTTGACTACTCGCTGAACCAGACTTACGACGAATTCTCGACTTATATAGGAGCCGAACTTTATAAAAAGCAGGGAGCACTTCTTACGTTCAATGCAAAAGGAGAATTGGCCGTAATCGGCGACGATCTGGGAGAATTACGCCTTGAAGGCGATGTACAAACCAAATTTAAACTTCTCCGGAAGGATGCATCCGTTAAGGCGACAGGATTTTTCAGGAATGTTACACCTGCCTTTTTCCAACGTCATCATCATTCCCGTTATTTCTGGTGGGATCTGAACCTGAAAAATATACAACACCTGAATCTGGGAGCCGAGATCAATCTGGCATCTACCAATACACGATTATCTGTCCATATTGAAAGTATCCAGAATTATGTATATTTCGGTCCGGACGGTTTACCTGCACAATACGAATCAAATTTGCAGGTGATTACAGCCCGTATCCAGCAGAATTTTTATTACCGGGCATTGGGTTGGGAAAATGATGTAGCCTGGCAATTAAGCAGTAATAAAGATGTACTACCCCTACCCGACCTAAGTGCACATTCAAACTTATATCTGCATTTTAAATTATTCAAAGTACTTACTATGCAGTTAGGTACCGAGATCTATTATCATACCAGATATTATGCACCTTATTACGAACCGGCTACGCAACAGTTCCAGATACAGAATGCAGACGACAGGATAAAAGTAGGTAATTATCCATTGATGAATGCTTATCTGAATATGCACCTGAAACAGACCCGTTTCTTTATCATGGCCTATAATGTAAGTTCTCAATTTGCAGAACCGAACTATTTCTCATTACCTCATTATCCAACCAGCCCAATGGTATTGAAAATGGGCGTTATTGTTATGTTCAAGAACTAACAGGTATGAAATCAAAAAAACTACTTCTTTTATATGCGGTTGCCCTGACTATTGTACTGGCTACGATGGTACGCATCCGTAATTCGCGTCCGGTGCCACTTCCCACACGCGATTACCCGGAAATAGCGGAAGAAGGGATTTTGCGTCTGGTAACCGAATATAATAAAGAAGGATATTTTATATCGGGCGATACCATAGAGGGATTTCATTATGAGTTAAGCCAGGTAATCTCGGAACTATCCGGTCTGGAAGTCAGGCTACAACTTGAAATGAGTCTACCGGAGAGTTTCAGGGCTCTGAATGGCAACCATACAGATATTATAGCCAGAAATATACCGGTAACTTCCGAAAACAAAGAAGAATATCTTTTTACCGTTCCGGTTATTTTTAACAAGCAGGTATTAGTGCAGCGCAAAGCCGGATACAACGAAGGAGCAGAACCAATCCGAAACCAACTGGAACTGGGAGGCAAAACAATCCATGTTCCTAAAAACTCCCCCGCCCTGTTACGACTGGCTAATCTGGCAGAAGAGATCGGAGATAGTATTTACGTAGAAGAAGATCCACTCTATTCTACCGAACAGTTGTTAATACTGGTTGCCAAAGGAGAAATCGATTATGCTGTATGCGATCAGCAAACCTCTCTCAAATATACCGGACAATTGCCGGAGATTGATATTGAAACAGATATCAGTTTTACCCAACTACAATCCTGGGCCGTACGTAAAAGTTCTCCTATCCTGCGGGATAGCCTGAACAGCTGGTTTCACCAAATCCGTGAAAATGGTTCCTACGACCTGATTTATAAGCGGTATTATAAATAAAATTCATATTTCTTTGGATCTCTCTTTAACTTGTAATTGCAAATAAGAAAGATAGGCACCACCTGTATGGATACTATGTTTTCCTTTATTTCCGGGAACATCAGTTTCTACCACTTCTCCCTGCTCACAGCTTTTCAATCCGGTCAAAGCTATGAGCCGGAAAATAGAAATCCTACTTTCTGATAAATAAAAAAGGTCCCGGAAAAAATATCCGGGACCTTTTTATTTGTATCTGGTGTTTAACCAGAAGTTATTTTTTGATTTTACCTTTGGTTTCATCCAGTGAGAATGAATAAGGCATGTCTTCGGGATTTACTCCACGGTTCATATTGGGAGTGTTGGTCATTTGGATATTTAATTGGCCACCACTCTGCAATTCATCGTGAGTCAGGTAATTGCGGCTTATATTCTGGCCGTTTAATGACATCGAATTGATGTAGATATTTTTTGTACTGTTTTCAGGTGCATTAATAACCAGTTGATTTCCATTTTCAAATTTCAGGGTTGCTTTTTTGAATAACGGTGCTCCCAGGATGTATTCGTCCGTACCCGGGCATACAGGATAGAAACCAAGAGCCGAGAATACATACCATGCGGAGGTTTGTCCGTTGTCTTCATCACCACAGTAACCGTCGGGTCCCGGAGTATACATACGGTCCATTACTTCGCGCAACCAGTATTGAGCTTTCCACGGTGCACCGGCATAGTTATACATATATATCATATGTTGGATAGGCTGGTTACCATGTGCATAGTTACCCATGTTCATTACAGTCATTTCACGAATTTCGTGAATTACCTGTCCATAATAACTATCATCGAACAACGGTGGTACATTGAATACGGAATCCATCATATTTATAAATCCATCATTACCACCCATGAGGTCTATTAATCCCTTCGGATCATGGAATACCGACCATGTGTAGTGCCAGCTGTTACCTTCTGTAAAAGCATCGCCCCATTTCAACGGCGAGAACGGAGACTGGAATGTGCCGTCCTGGTTCTTTCCACGCATCAGCATAGTTTCCTGGTCGAACAGGTTTTTATAATTCATAGCCCGTTTAGCATACAGGTCGATCTCTTTTTTCGGACGTTTCAACTCTTTCGCCAGTTTCCAGATACACCAGTCGTTGTAAGCATATTCAAGTGTACGGGCTGCGTTTTCATGGATGTTTACATCGTAGGGTACATATCCTAATTTATTGTAGTATTCGTGTCCCAGACGGCCTGTAGACGAAACTTCAGGATGTACATTATTAGCTCCGTGTACCAAACCGTTCCACAATGCATCCAGATCTTCTACTTTTACCCCTTTCATATAGGCATCTACCAGAATAGAGGCAGAGTTGTTTCCTACCATACATCCACGGTGTCCCGGGCTGGCCCATTCAGGGAAAAATCCGCTTTCTTTATAGGTATTGATCAAACCTTCCTGCATTTCATAATTTACCGACGGGAACATCAGGTTCAGGAACGGGAACAAACAACGGAATGTGTCCCAGAAACCGGTATCGGTATACATATATCCGGGTAATACCTGTCCGTTGTAAGGGCTGTAATGAACTACGTTGCCATTGGCATCTATTTCATAAAATTTTCTGGGGAATAATAAAGAACGGTATAAACAAGAGTAGAATGTACGGTACTGATCGAGATCGCCACCTTCTACTTCGATTTTTCCTAACACGTCGTTCCAGATAGCTTCACCTTTGGATACTAACCGGTCAAAGTTGTCGTTACCTAATTCTTTCAGGTTTATTTCTGCCTGTTCGTAGCTGATAAAAGATGAGGCCACACGTGCGTGTACTTTTTCTCCTTTAGCTGTTTTGAAACCAATTACAGCTCCGGTATGATTGGATTCCTGTGTATTTTTACCAACTTCCAGTTTACCATCAGCAAATGTAGCATTATAAGTAAACGGTTTATCAAATTCAATAACGAAATAGTTTTTAAAATTGTCCGGTACTCCACCACTGTTACGGGTAGTATAACCCATGATGCGATTCTTTTCAGGAATTACCTGAATAGCCGACCCCCTGTCAAAAGCATCGATTACAACATACGAATCGTCTGTTTCCGGGAATGTGAAGCGGAACATAGCCGCGCGTTCAGTCGGAGTAATTTCAGTTACAACATCGTGATCCGCCAGATACACTTTGTAATAGTGAGGTTTTGAAATTTCACCTTTGTGCGAGAACCAGCTGGCCCGGGCATCCTGGTCGAACTCGGGAGCTCCTACCACAGGCATAATTGAGAATTGACCGTAATCGTTAATCCAGGGACTGGGTTGGTGGGTCTGTTTAAACCCTCTTATTTTATGTGCAGTATATACATATGCCCAGCCATCGCCCATTTGTCCGGTCTGTGGAGTCCAGAAATTCATTCCCCACGGAAGGGCAATAGCCGGATAGGTATTTCCTGTTGATAATTCGAATGAAGATTGTGTACCCATTAGCGGGTTTACGTAATCTACGGGATTCACATATTTGCCCGCTTCCACTTTTCCGGGCGAGAATCCGCATACAAGCAAAAAGGCTAATACCAAAGAATTGATTTTTCTCCTGTTCATGATATTTTTACATTAAATAGATTAATTAAACACGCTGCAAAGAAAGGAAAAAAGAAATAATTTTTCCTGTTTTCTGTTCAGAATTCATGTTTTTTTAATAATTGGTAATCAGGATTCAAAAATAGTAAATTATTTGTTTCGGTACAACTTACAGGCAATTCTCTTTGTTTCTATTAACCGGGAAATAGTGCGGATTTTGTTTTTTCGCTATTGTTCTACCTTTGCGGCTTAAAGAGACCATTTATGAGTAAAAAGATTAAATTATTATCATTACCATTATATATACAGATATTAATAGGGATGCTTACAGGTATCCTGCTGGGAGTTGTTGCGCTGCATCTCCATGCAGAAACATTTGTTAACCATTGGATACGGCCGTGGGGACAGGTATTTATCCGTTTATTGCAATTAATCGCTGTTCCGCTTGTGTTTATTTCTCTTATTAAAGGGATTACCGGATTGGGCGATATCAGTAAATTTTCCCGTATGGGGGGGCAGAACGATCCTGATTTATATAATGACTACTGTTGTAGCTGTATTCTGGGGTTTAGGTATGGGACTAACTGTTAAGCCGGGAAATCTGATGGACCAGTCGCAGGTAGCTCATATACAGGAAAGTTACAAGGCAGTAGTGGAAACGCAGAAAGAAGTTGCCGCTAATACTCAGCAAAAAGGGCCTCTTGCATTTCTGGAAGATATTATTCCCAATAATATAGTAAGTGCAACCGCCGATAACTCCAAAATGCTACAGGTTATCTTTTTTGCTGTGTTTTTTGGGATCGCAGCCCTGACTCTGCCGGATGAAAAAATTAAACCTGTATTAAAACTCTTTGATAGCCTGAATGAGATTATCCTGAAAATGGTAGACTATATTATTAAAGCGGCCCCTATAGGAGTATTAGCACTTATGGCAGGACTGGTAGTTGATTTTGGGGGGAATCTGCGGGTTTTCGCGGCTCTGGCAGTATATGCCGTTACAGTAATTGTTGCGTTACTGGCATTAGCCTTTCTGTTTTATCCGGCTTTGATTCACTTGTTTACACGAAAAAAGGTAAAAGACTTCCTCAAAGCTATGTCACCCGTTCAGCTATTTGCTTTTACAACCAGCAGTAGTGCGGCAACCTTGCCTTTAACACTTGAAACTGTGGAGAGGGATTTGCATGTATCGCCCGAAGTAAGTTCGTTTGTGCTTCCGGTAGGTACAACAATTAATATGGATGGAACCAGTTGCTACCAGGCTATTGCCGTACTGTTTATTGCACAGGTATTAGGTATTGATTTAGGATTTACACAAATAATGGTAATTATGTCTATGACAATCCTCTCTTCAATTGGTACTCCCGCCATTCCCGGTGGTAGTTATGTAATCCTCACTATGGTATTAACATCGGTAGGTATACCAGCAGAAGGACTGGCGCTGATCCTTGGAATAGACCGTCCGCTGGATATGATCCGTACTGCCGTAAATGTAACCGGCGATGCCACTGTAGCCTGTATAATTGATAAAAAAGCCTCCTGAACTACTCTTTCATTCCCCAGAAGGCATTCATGTCTTCCAGTTTTTTGCCTTTGGTTTCGGGCACCATTTTCCAGATAAAGAGGGCTGCAAGTAATCCCATCATGCCATAAATCCAATACGCCACACCGTGGTTAAAAGTTTCTGTGAGGTATTGATTTTTATCTAACATTGGGAATGTCCAGGATACAAGGAAATTGGCAATCCATTGTCCGGCTACGGCAATACTCATCACTGTAGAACGGATTGAATTAGGGAATATTTCTGCCAATAATACCCAACATACGGGTCCCCACGACATCGCAAAACCGGCTGTATAAACCAACATACAAATCAACGAACCGATTCCTACCGAATGAGTGTAGAAAGTTGTTCCCAGGATGATCATAGATATAGCCATTACCAAAGCACCTATAATCATCAGCGGCCGGCGGCCGAACTTATCTACCGTCAGGATAGCCAATACTGTAAACGAAAGATTCACAGCACCTACAATAATCTATTGTAAAAGAGCGGCATCTGTTTCTGCTCCCATCGTTTTAAATATTTCAGGTGCATAGTAAAGTACTACATTGATTCCTATAAACTGCTGAAATCCTGAAAGCAGGATACCTACAATAATGATCATAAAGCCAAAGGAACGAACCGGAAAGATCAATGAAACAAAGAAACTCCCAATCAGGGATATTTCCAAAGCATTGGTATTACCTGCCAGTTTAAGTATGGCAAAGGTGATTACGAAAAGCACCAGCCACACACCCATAAATGTGTAATATGGACGTAATGAGGGTTCTTTTTCTTTAAAACTATCTTTTATTGCGGTCAGTTCTGTACCTGCTCTATCGCTACCTAACAATTTATCCAGAATAGAACGTGCTTTGGTATCCTGTCCACGCATCACCAGATAGCGGGGAGTTTCCGGTACAAAAAACAAAAAGATCAGGAAAAGAACAGCAGGAATAGTTTCCGAAGCAAACATCCAGCGCCACCCAATCGCATGCAGCCACCCGGCATCGCCCTGTAAAGCAATCGTATAATTCACAAAATAAACAACTAACATTCCAAAAATAATCGCAAACTGGTTCCATGCTACCAGATTCCCCCGCCTATCGGCAGGAGCCATTTCTGCAATATACATAGGGGAAACCATAGAAGCCAGGCCGACCCCTACTCCACCTATTATGCGGTAAATAACAAAAATATTCATAAAGGTATGGTCCCCACTACCAGGCATACCAATAAACAATTCAGGCCATGCAGAGCCTATAGCTGAAAAAAGAAACAGGAATGCCGCAGCTACTAAAGTAGGTTTACGTCCGTACCGCTGACTTAACCAACCGGCAAAAGAAGCACCGATAATACAGCCTATCAGGGCACTACTTACTACAAATCCCTCCAGGGCATTTGCCTGGTCTAAAGGCAGGCCATAAGGTTCTATAAACATTCTCCGCAAGGATTCGACTGTGCCTGAAATCACGGCCGTATCATAGCCGAATAATAATCCGCCTAATGTCGCAACAAGTGTTACGCCAATAATGTAATTGTTGTTTTGTTTCATTTACTTATTGTATTTTTTATGGTATAGAGGCTAACTTGATTTATTATTAAATATACTCATTTTTATTTTTATCCTATACCATACAGAAAAGCATGCATCTCACGAAATAGTTAAAACTATAATTGTCAAGAAATTAAATAATGAAAAGTTTCTATATATTTTATTTAACAACACACTGTTTTATTGTACCCGATACAGGAAGTATTGGTACCGGAAAATATGCTATTTCTGTATATTTTATAAAATGATTATCGTATAATATTTTTGTGTTTAATATCTATAATTTCGAAAGGATTACAATTCGTAAGTTCATTTCTTTTTTATCTGAGTTTTTACACACTCTCTTTTACAGGGAACCGGTATTTACAATTATACGTTTACATGATAACGGGCTTTCCTTCGTACAATCTGTTTAGGCGTAATAATGCTTCTATATAGTAATAATCAGCATAAATAATCGAGGCATCTATTTCTGAACCGGCAGGCCAGTGTCCTGTGGAATGTAACAATTTTGGATCACCTGTTTCCATGTATATAAATGTATAACCATAAATACCCCATGCCTGCCCCCTTGCCCACATGGTTTCATCCTGGTAGCCCTGATGTGTTACTCCTTTAATGAAGTTGCCTGAAATGGTATCATAAACAGCTACATGATAAGAAGTATAATCAGGACGGAAATTTTCCGCCACACATACATCCGGGTCCGGGTAATCCGCATGCAGAATAGGATTAATATACGTACCGTCTCCCTGGTCCGCTACCCATACCTGCGACACATAGGGCTGCCCTATAGCAGTAAGAGCCATAAAAATCCCGTAAAGGATGATCAATTGTTTTCTCATTTATGTTATCCGTTTTTACTGAATTCATATATAAATACGAAAAGAAACCCAAACACACCTAAAGACCATTCATAAATAAATAATAGGGAACGCAGATTTCGCAGAATACGCAGATGAACGCAGAAATATTTTTTAATAACATATTAATCTGCGTTCTCTATATTTAAAAACTTATACGGTAAATGGTTGTTTTTAAATAATAGCCTGATTAAATTTGTTTGTCAAAATAAGAATAAAGAATGTTTAACGTTACTTTTCCCGATTGGGACAGAGACCTGTTTATTTACCTGAATAGCAAAAACCTGCCGTGGCTCGATCAGGTAATGATTCTCCTTAGTACATATATAGCCTGGGGAGTTGTGTTTTTGTTGGTAGCTGTAGCTATCATGTACAGAGATAAACTGGCCGGAACGGTGACTACTCTTTATCTGGTGTTAGGTTTAACTGTAACTCTGCTGCTGAATACAGGGATAAAACTTCTTTTTCTACGTCCCCGGCCTGGAGAGGAAGATTTAATAAAGGAGTTTATTTACCTGCTGGAAGATTCCGACGATACATTTAGTTTTTTCTCTGCCCATTCGGCCAGTTCTTTTTATCTGGCTACTTTCACGGCTCTTTATTTCAAAAACAAACTATATGGTTTTGCTATTTATGCCTGGGCTCTTGCCGTAGCATATAGTCGTATATATGTAGGACGGCATTATCCTCTGGATGTTTTGGTTGGTATGTTGTTTGGTGTATTCATGGGTTGGTTAACATATTGATTTTATAACAGATATGGAAGAAAGAAGATGCTAAATGAGTAAATTTGTATTTGCTGTGAAATAAATGATTCCCATTTTATAAATAAACTTTTATATATTCAAACTTCATTAAAAGCCCGAACATTCATCAGGCAAAAACTGTCTTATGGTATATCAAACAGAAAGTTTATGGCAACAAGACGACAAAATATCAAAGATATACAAAATAAACAGTCACAGGCACGCGAACAATATGCAAAAAATCGCTCTTTACTGGGTGAATTCCAGGTAAAAGAGAAAGCTACAGATCAAAAACGTCCCAACCACCTGGAAGCCCCCAAAAATCCGGAGGCAGAAGAATAAAGCAGGACCAAAACTAATAACACGCAGATAACTCAGATAGAACAGATGATATTATATAAAAGTGGTCATCAGCCTAACCTGTATCCTCTGCGTGCTATTATTTTTCATTTTTCACTTTTCATTTAAATATACTCCGTTACGCGGTACACGATGCGCCATTGGATACCAAATTTATCACGGCACATCGCAAAGCGGTCTGCCCAGTAGGTTTGCTGGAATGGCATTAGTACTTCCCCACCGTCTGCCAGTTTTTCGAACAGGCAATACACTTCATCTTCTTCCAATGTTCCGAGTGAAAGAGAAAAAGCAACATTCGAAGAGTCACTTACAGGGGTATTTCCTGTTGTATCCATTCCCATTAAACGAATACCTTCTCCCATAGGTAAAGAGATAAACAGGATTTTGTTTTGTTCATTATCCGGCAACAGGTTTCCTTCTGTCATTTCATTATATCGTACAAACGAATCAAAATTGCCTCCGAAAACAGACTTGTAAAAAGTAAATGCTTCCTCACAATTTCCGTTGAATATTAAATAAGGTTCCAGTAACATACTTTGTTTTTATTTTAGTGTAACTATTCTAAAAACAATCGGCATAAACAAATGTTCCCGGGTCTGCGATCCGGGAACATTTAATCTTTAAATAATCCGGAGTGCCAACCTCTTTAACTCCTGGTCAGCCGAACTGCCTCCATACAGTATTTCATACATACCTTCTTTTACCCGGACAGATTGAGAACCGGGATCGAAAAATTCAAATGCATTGGTTGGTAAATCAATCTCTACCCGGGTTGTTTCACCTGCTTTTACCGGTACACGGGCAAATCCACGTAGTGACTTAAGTGGGCCTTCCGGATCCTGCAGATTACGGATGTATACCTGTACAACCTCTTCGCCGTCCATTGCTCCGGTGTTGGTTACCGAAACGCTCAAAGAGGTAGAACCTGTTGTACTTATCTGTTCCTTTGCCAGTTTCGCATCTTTATATTCAAAAGTAGTATAACTTAATCCATGGCCGAAAGGATAAACCGGGGTACCTTTAAAATAGCGGTAGGTACGGCCTTTAGTCATATCATAATCTTCAAAATCGGGCAGGTCATCAGTCGAGGCGTAGAAAGTAAGTGGCAAACGGCCTGCGGGATTATAATCCCCAAACAATACATCCGCAACCGCATTTCCGCCCCGTTGACCGGGATACCAGGCAGCAACGATCGCATCCAGGTTTTGATTTTCCCATGGAAGAGCAATTGTACTTCCCGAACACATAACAAATACGACCGGTTTACCCGTTGCCTTCAGCGTCTGTAACATTTTTTGCTGTACTACCGGCAATTCAATAGTTGTGCGATCCCCCTGGCGGAAGCCGGGCAAATCCACATTCATCTCTTCACCTTCCAGCTGAGCCGAGATTCCTCCAACAAATACTATTACATCACATTCGGCGGCTTTTTGGGCAATCTCTTCATAGTTTACCTCTGCTACAGTACCCAGGTCAAAATTCAGGAATGAACTCCGTTTCTGATGATAATATTCGAGTGTAATATCATATTTTTCACTGGCTTCAGCCTGTAAGGTGTACGAAAGATCCGGATTTTGCCAGCTTCCCTGTGTATCGAGTACTTTTTCGCCATTGATAAACAAACGGTTTCCGTCGTTTGTAGAAATACGAAACTCCACTTCGCCAGTTAATGGTGAGGTAAAAGTGGTTTGATAGCGTCCTGAAAAATCATCCAGATTCACACCCTGAGCAATAACGGTATTTCCCCCGTTATCATACCGGATATCCGTATGTATCCAATCGGTAGCTGCTACCGGACCCGAAAAATCCTTTGTGTTCCAGAAAGTAGCTTTAATACCCTGTTTTCCTTCGTACGAACAGTTATCGATCAGGCTGGTCAGGAATTGCTCGCCCACATGATTGCAGGCTTTCCGGTAATAAATGTCAGCCTCCGGCAATTTTGCTTTAATACCGTCCAGAATAGTAATTGAATGGGTAGGAAAACCGTTATAATTGGCTCTTAACATAATCGAATCGGCAGCATTCGGCCCCAAAACAGCGATCTTTGCATTCTTAGCTAATGGCAGTACACCATTATTTTTCAATAAAACCATACTTTTCCGGGCCATTTCTTCTGCCTTATCCAAATGCTTCTGACTCTCCACAACCGAGTAAGGAATAGAAGCCCATGAAACTTCGGAGTCATCATTAAACATTCCCAATTCAAAACGGGCACGTAGCAAACGGAAAACAGCCACATCTATCTGTTCTTCTGTAATAAGGCCTCTTTTTACGGCTTCGGTCAGTGCGGCATAAGACTGTCCGCATTCCAGATCGGTACCTGTTATAACCGCATCGGCAGAAGCAGATGCCGCATCCTCGTGCGTTTCATGCCGGTTTTCACGGTAAAAATCGTCAATCGCTCCACAATCCGAAACAATAATGTCATCAAATCCCCACTCTTCGCGCAGGATATGTATTAATAACTCATCACTCGCACAGCAGGGATCCCCCTCAAAACGGTTATAGGCACACATAACCTCCTTTACACCTGCATCCTGCACCAGTGCCTGGAAGGCGGGAAGATAAGTTTCCCGTAAATCCCGTTGGGATATGTTTTTGGCATCATAACTATGACGATTCCACTCCGGACCGCTATGCACCGCGTAATGTTTGGCACAGGCGTGTGTTTTATCATACTTCTGGGTTCCGTCTCCCTGTAATCCCTTTACTACAGCAACTCCCATTAGTGTAGTCAGATAAGGATCCTCGCCGTACGTTTCCATTCCCCGTCCCCAGCGCGGGTCACGGAAAATATTGATATTGGGTGTCCAGAAAGTAAGTCCCTGGTACCGTTTAAATTGATTTTTCCTTTTAAAATCATGATGTTTGGCACGGGCTTCGTCCGACACCATATCATACATTTCCTGCACTCCCGCTACATCAAATGTTGCAGCCAGGCCGATAGTTTGCGGGAAAACTGTTGCCTGTCCGGCCCGGGCCACTCCATGAAGCGCTTCGTTCCACCAGTCCATTTCGGGAATTCCCAGACGGGGAATAGCAGGTGAAACATTGACAGTCTGGCTAATCTTCTCTTCCAGTGTCATCCTGCTTAACAGATCCCTCGCCCTTTCATCAGCAGAGAGGGAAGCATCTTTATACGGTTTTTTACCAGCCGCTACCGGCTGTCCGGTTATAGAAGTGACCGTGATCAATGAGACAAAGCTCCACAAGAGTAATTGATATATCCTTTTTTTCATGGTAAAATATTATTTAAACAATATCAACAAAGATACGTACCTACATCTTTGAAACCAATACCGTTTGTAACAGGTTATTTGGAATATGTAGCATCCTTTTTCATTCAGGCAACAAATACTTTCCCGGATGTTACATGCTACCGGAAAAAATAAAAGAATTATCTTTGCTCTGATAAACAAAGAACAAATTAGAAACTAAAAGGTAAACGATTATGGTAGTAATCAACAATTACGAAGAGTTTGAAAAGTATGTGGGGCAGGAATTGGGTGTATCTGAGTATCTGAAAATCACCCAGGAACAAATCAATCGTTTTGCTGACGCCACCCTCGACCACCAATGGATACATGTAGACCAGGAAAGGGCAAAAACCGAAAGTCCTTTTAAAACTACTATTGCACACGGTTATCTGACTTTATCGGTTTTACCGCATATGTGGGCACAAATCGCAGATGTACGTAATGTAAAATCCCTGATCAATTATGGTATTGAGAAACTGAAATTTAACCAACCGGTTACTGTTGACAGTGAAATCCGGATACGGGTTAAATTACTCTCACTGGTAAACTTACGGGGAATTGCAAAAGCGGAACTTAAAGCAACAATGGAAATCAAAGATTCCCCTAAAAACGCTTTCGAAGCAACTATCGTATTCTTCTATCACTTCAATTAAAGCCTGTTTAAATATTCGTATAAGGAACGCAGATCAAACAGATTAACGCAGAAAGCCGCAGATTTTTTAATAATATATCAATCTGCGTTTTTCTGTGTACTCTGCGAAATCTGCGTTCCTTTCCGCTATTCCTAACACTTAAGCCATCCGGTCTTTTTCCGTAATAGGGCGGATTACGCGGCATGGATTACCTACGGCTACTACACCGGCCGGGATATCTTTGGTTACGACACTACCTGCTCCTATTACTGTATTATCTCCGATTGTAACCCCGGGAAGCACAGTTGTATGTCCGCCGATCCATACATTATTCCCGATCCGGATTGGATAAGCATATTCCAGTCCCTGTACACGCTGCTCCGCGCTCAACGGATGCCCGGCAGTGTAAAAACCACAATCCGGAGCAATAAAAACATTATCTCCGAATGTAACTTTTGCACCGTCCAGAATGATACAATTATGATTGGCATAGAAATTCTCACCAATCTCAATATTGTATCCATAATCGCAGAAAAAAGGAGGTTCTATAATAAAACTCTCTCCTGTTTCACCCAATAATTTTTTAATTATTGTTTTACGCTCTTCCCGCGCCGTAGGATGTGTACGGTTATAATCATAACAAAGGCATTTACTTTCCAGTCTTTCCTGTACCAAGTGTTCATCATAATTGGCATCATAGATCCTCCCTGCGGCTGCTTTCTCTTTTTCTGTCATTATCCTGTTGTTTTAATTTTTTCGATCTTCTCCTGCAAAGAAAAATATATATTCTCAATAAGCCTGTTACTTTACTGTTATATTTTGATACAATGCTTTTCCTCCGGATAAAGTTTAAAGCTATCTTTGCAACATGAATACAAATTTACTTACTCCGGAAAAGGACCCTATGGGGCATGCGCTAACCGATTATCTCAACTATGGAAAAGCCGGCAAATTACGGGTTTTCTCTACGTTATTCGAAGAAGACGAGATACCTGTCAAACAGCTTTTCCGGAAGCCGGAAGAATTACCTGCTCTGGAACAAACCGCGCTGCAACTGGCTGCAGGTAATATACTGGACGTAGGTGCCGGCAGCGGATGTCATTCGCTGGCTTTGCAAAAAGCCGGAAAAAAGGTCTGTGGCATAGATATTTCGCCCCTGTCTGTTGAAGTAATGAAACAAAGGGGAGTAACTACCGCCAAACAGATTAATTTGTTTGATACTCACTTTACCGGTCAGTTTGATACGATCCTGATGTTGATGAATGGTTCCGGTATTATCGGAAAACTGGAAAACCTACCCGCATTTTTCCGCAGGATGAAGCTTTTACTGGCACCGGGAGGTACTATTCTAATGGATTCGAGCGACCTGCGCTACCTGTTTGAGGAAGAGGACGGAAGTTTCCTGATTAATCTGAACGATGATTATTATGGTGAAATTGATTTCCGTATGCAATATAAAAACATACAGGGAGAGTCTTTCCACTGGTTATATATCGATTATCAAACCCTGGACCTATACGCCCAACAAAATGGCTTCTGCACAGAACTGATACAGGAAGGCGAACATTATGATTATTTAGTGAGAATAACACAAATATGAAATAGCGAAAACAGAATATGTTCCTCTACTTGACCGGGGCTGTTCTTAGGGCACGTGCTATCTGGTCAGGGCACGAGGTTCCCCGGTTTTTACAGTTGATCCCTTCCAGACGGGTAATTGCATCTTCTACTTCCATACCTTCCAGCAATTTCATAATTCCCTGCGAGTTGCCATGGCAACCACCGTCAATAATAACCCGTACAATTTTATCTCCGGCCAGATCTATATGAATACTACGCGAACAAACCCCATCGGTTGTTGTATAATTAATATGTTTTGTTTCCATGCTTCTTTTGTTAATCCCGAATGAGGCGCAAAGATATCAATTTTATTAACTAATTTTACCCCCTGTATAAATAAAAAAATAAATATGACTTACGACGAAACTTTGCGTTACCTGTACGAAAGTACTCCCGTATTTCAACATAGTGGCGGTGCAGCTTATAAACCGGGATTACAAACGAGCCAGGCACTTGACGACTATCTGAACAATTCTCACAAAGCGTATAAAACCATTCACGTGGCCGGTACAAATGGGAAAGGCTCTGTAAGCCATCTATTAGCAGCCACATTACAACAGGCAGGATACAAAACAGGGCTTTACACCTCTCCCCACCTGCTTGATTTCCGGGAAAGGATACGGGTAAACGGCAAAATGATCTCACAGGAATATGTAGTCGAATTTGTTGAAAAGCACAAAGAATTTTTCGAACCTCTACATCCTTCTTTCTTTGAATTGACTTCTACGATGGCGTTTGATTATTTCCGGCATGAGAAGGTCGATTTTGCTATCATTGAAACCGGTTTGGGTGGAAGACTGGATAGCACCAATATCATTACTCCTGTACTTAGTATTATTACAAACATCAGTCCGGACCATATGCAGTTTCTGGGTGAAAACCTTACGGATATTGCCCGGGAGAAGGCCGGGATTATCAAACCAGGGGTGCCTGTCCTGATCGGCGAAATATATGAAGAGGATATCAAAGATGTATTTATAAAACAGGCCACATCACAGGAATCGCCTCTCTGGTTTGCCCAACAGATGGGTGTATTGGAAGAATCTTATCTGGTAAAAACGGGAGAATGGTATTTTACTTCACCCGACTTCGGTCAACTGTTTGGCCAATTAGGGGGTGTTGCCCAATGCCGGAATGCAGAAACCGTTCTGGCTGCTCTTCGTTTATTAGCACAAGAAGGCATACTAATAGAGAGAAAGGCTGTACGGGAAGCTTTCGAACATGTTGTGGAAATAACGGGACTGCGGGGACGCTGGGAAACAGTGCATCAGTTACCACGAATAGTATGTGATACCGGACACAATGAAGGAGCCTGGCCTTATCTGACTCTGCAACTTGAAAAAGAGATGAAAAACTACGATAACCTACATATGATTATCGGTATGGCAAATGATAAAGACGTAGAAAATATTTTATCTTTGATGCCGGATAATGCGATGTATTATTTTACAAAAGCATCTATAGACCGTGCGATGCCGTCGGAAAATCTTGCGGCAGCAGGAACGCTGCAGGGGTTTACCGGGTTTGTTACCGATACGGTAAAAGAGGCCATAGAGACGGCTTTAAGAAGAGCTACCCCCAACGATCTTATTTTCATAGGAGGCAGTACCTTTGTAGTAGCGGATGCACTGGCTTATTTTGCGGATAAATAATTATAAAATTCTATACAATGACAAACAACACTTCTCTTACGTTACGGGATTCGGCTCCCATCAGGTGGACAGCTCTGATTTTGCTGTCGTGCACCATGTTTTTTGCTTATATGTTTATTGACGTACTGGCTCCTTTGAGTACTATGCTGGAAACGACTTTAAAATGGACTCCTGATACATTCGGAGCAGTAGCCGGTTCGGAGTATTTCCTGAATGTATTCGCATTGTTCCTTATTTTTGCCGGTATTATTCTGGATAAGATCGGAGTTCGCTACTCGGCTCTTCTTTCTGCCGGACTAATGATTATCGGAGCTTCTATCAAACTGTACGGAGTTAGTGAAATATTTAATAACGGAGGTGCCGGATTTGATTTTTTTAATTCTTTTCTTCCGGACTTCCCGGCATCGGCAAAAGTAGCCTGTATTGGTTTTGCTATTTTCGGGTGTGGCGTAGAAATGGCAGGCGTTACTGTATCAAAAGGGGTTGTAAAGTGGTTTAACGGAAAAGAATTAGCATTGGCTATGGGTCTTCAGGTGGCAATTGCACGCCTGGGAGTATTTGCTGTATTCCGCCTCTCTCCTATCCTTGCGGAAAACGGAGGTATCTCAAAATCAGTGGGAGTTGGAACCTTATTGTTGCTGATTGGTCTTTTATCTTTTATAATCTATTTCTTTTTCGACCGGAAATTAGATTGTCAGGATAAAACATTGGCCGGAGAAAACGGCTCTTCTGAAGAAGATTTCAAGATAACCGACCTTAAATATATATTCGGTTCCAAAACATTCTGGATCGTTGCCGGATTATGTGTATTGTTTTATTCTGCCATTTTCCCTTTTCAGAAATTTGCCACAGGAATGCTTGAAAGCCGTTTAGGTTTATCCTCTTCCGAGGCCAGTAGTTTATTCTCTTATTTTCCGATAGGTGCGATGATATTAACACCGGTATTGGGATGGTTCCTGGACAAAAAAGGTAAAGGAGCCACCATGCTTATTCTGGGTTCCTTACTGGTAATCATCTGTCACCTTATTTTTGCCCTGACTCCGGAAAGTATGTTCAATAAATTCTCTGCATTTGGAGCAATTATTTTATTGGGAGTCTCTTTTTCACTGGTTCCTGCGGCATTATGGCCCTCTGTTCCGAAATTGGTGGACAATAATATACTGGGGTCGGCTTATTCGGTAATTTTCTGGATACAGAATATTGGATTAATGATTGTACCCTTCGTAATTGGCTGGGCACTTAAAGTTTCGAATCCGGGAGTTGCAGAAACAATATTGGAAGGAGGGGATGCCAAATACAATTACACAGTTCCGATGCTTATTTTTGCAACATTAGGAGTAGCTGCATTCTTTTTAGGGCTACTGCTGAAAACAGAAGACAGGAAAAAAGGATACGGACTGGAAAAGCCAAATATAAAAGACTAATCTTTCAGACAGGCACAACTATCGGGTCTACACAGGCACAACTTTAGTCTCTACATAGGCACAACTTTTTGGCTACATAGGCACAACTTTCCGGCCAGACAGGCTGAACTATGGAGCCTACACAAGCACAACTTTGCACTCCGGACAGGCTGAACTATGAAAAGTTCACCTAACATAGAGTCAGGGGTGTGCCTGTCTGTTTTTATATTTCACCCTGTAAACAACTCCTTCTATGAATTGTTATTTCCATAGTTTATTCATTTAATTGATAAAAATATGGAATATCAGGAACCGTTCGAAAATAAAAATATATCTATTGTATCTGTAAGCAACTGGATACTTACCTTATTGGTACTTTTCATCCCTATTGCCAATATTATCATGCTATTTATCTGGGCTTTCAATAGTAGTACGCCACTAAGTAAATCCAATTTCGCCAAGGCCGCTTTAATTGTATGGGTTGTCCTGCTTTTAGTAACTGTGTTATTCTGGGGTTCTATTTCCAGATATATGGCCGTTTACGCTCCGGTGGTATAAATAAAGAGAGCACCCTTCACAGGGTACTCTCTCCGGGTACTCAAATTAGGTTATAAAATGAAAAACTCACAGTTGCTCTTCTTCCGTGTACAGTTCGCGTCCGCCCCCAAGAGCGTGATATAAACTGATAATACCTTGTATTTCGCTAAACTGGTCGGCAGCCTGTGTCAGTTGAGCGGATAGTAGTGACTGCCGGGCAGTCAGGATTTCAAGATAGGTAGTAGAAGTATGCGCCATTAATAACTCTGTACTTTCTACCGCTCTCTCCATGGCTTCTATTTGCAACGTACGGAGTTCACGTTTATTACGGGCTGTCTGGTACTGCACTAACGCGTCGTTTACCTCGGCACCTGCATTTAATAATACCTGCCGGAAACTCAGCATAGCCTCCTGCCGTTGTGCTTCTGCTATTTTTACCTGTGCCAGGTGTATTCCTTTATTAAAAAGAGGCTGTGTAAGGAATGCCGCTGCCGAAAGCAGTAATTTACCCGGATTTACGATATAGGAACCTACACTGTTAGTCCACCCTGCCACACCACTCAATGTGATGAAAGGATACAGATAAGAACGGGCTTCGTTGGTTGCGTAATGTGCCTGCATCAGAGATAATTCAGCACTTTTTACATCCGGGCGGTTTGCCAGTAATTGCAGAGGAACTCCGGTAGTAAGTTCAATCGTAAAATCCTGCTCTTTCAGGCTGCCGCGGGCTATCTGATGGGGAGGTTCCGCCAGAATTAATGCCAGGCTGTTCTGTGTTTCATTGATCTGTTGGGCCAGGTCGTGCAAAGATGCTTCTATCGCATACCAGGTTCCTTCTATCTGGGCAACTCCTGCTTCGGTAGTCATACCTGCCTCTTTCATGGCCCGCATGGTTTCCACACTTTCCTGCCAGGTAGCCGCTGTTTGGAGAGTAATTTCATATTGCGAATCCAGCATTAATAACAGGTAATAATAGTTGGCTATGGCAGCGATTAATTGCGTACGGACAGCCTGCGTATACTCCTGGCTCTGCAGATAGGCTGCTTTTGATCTTTTCTTCGCATTTTGTAATCTGCCGAATACATCTATTTCCCAACTGGCTGCAACCGGAAGGGTATATACTTTAGAGGCTGCCGACCGGTCAAAACTACTAAGAGAACCTTCAGGCGCAAGGTGCAGGGAGGGAAGGAATGCCAGACGGGAAGCCATCAATCCGGCTTCGGCCTGTTTTACCCGCAAATAAGCAGATTGCATATCAGTATTATTTTCTAATCCCTGATTAATTAAATGTTGCAGATGCGGATCTGTAAAAATATCCTGCCAACGAACATTGGCGATTGAAGTTGTCGTGTCTGCAATCTCATAGGTATCACCAAATAACCCTTCTGTTTCTATATCCGGACGGTGATAAGGTTTATATAATCCGCATCCTGTCAGGAAGGTTGCTGCGGTAAATATGATTATTTTCTTCATCTGTTATACTTAATCTTGATTATTATTTTTCTCCCGCTCTTTTTTCTCTTTCTCATGCTCTTCTATCTCTGCCTGAATAGCCCAATCCGGATAATTATCTACCTGCACAGGTGTGAATTTTTCCTGGATATACTGGAACAGGATAAACAAAGAAGGTACAAGGAAAAGAAGTGCCAGCGTACCCACCAGCATCCCTCCTACGGCACCGGTATCCAACGAACTGTTACCATTCGCTCCTACTCCGGTAGAGAGGACAAGTGGGATCATACCAAACACCATAGTAAGGGCCGTCATCAGGATTGGACGTAAACGTACTTTAGCTGCTGCTATGGCTGCCGCTGCAATAGACATACCGCCGGCACGCCGTTGTGCCGCATATTCAGTTAATAGAATTGCGGTTTTAGACAGCAGGCCTATCAACATGATCAATCCGGTCTGCAGATAAATATTATTTTCCAGCCCCATTGCCTTTGCAAAAAGGAAACTACCCATCAATCCACAGGGTACGGAAATAATTACTGCCAGAGGAATCAGGAAACTTTCATAAAGTGCACAGAGTATCAGATAAATCAACAGGATACAGATACCAAAAATGATTACCGTATTGTTTGTACCCTGACTCTCTTCGCGGCTGATACCGGCAAATTCATAACTGTAACCCTGCGGCAATGTAGCAGCTGCCACCTCCTGAATAGCGCGGATCGCATCACCGGAGCTATATCCGTCAGCCGCCGCACCATTCACAGCGATCGCATTATACATATTGAAACGGGTAAGCGATTCGGCACCATATACCCGGGTTAGTTTTACAAACTGGCTGATAGGGGCCATTTCTCCGTTGATACGAACAAAAACTTTATGTAACGATTCAGCATCCAGACGATATTCCGGGGCTGCCTGAATCATTACCCAGTAAATTTTAGAGAAACGGTTGAAATCGGATACATAGTGTCCTCCGTAATAACCTGATAGCGTAGATAAAACTTCGCCTGGGGATATACCGGCACGTTTACAGCGGGCTGCATCTACTTCTACCAGCCACTGCGGATTATTCACACTGAATGAAGTGTAAGCCGCAGCAATCTCGGGCCGTTGATTCAACTGTGCGATAAACTGTTGTGTATAGCCGTAAAAAACATTCAGATCTCCACCACGACGGTCCTGTACATACATATCAAAACCATTCCCTGTTCCGTAACCGGTAATCATCGGGGGAGCCATAACAAATATACTGGCATCTTTAATATCTGACGTCTGTTTATAAATTTCTGCTACCACAGCGTTCACTTCATCCTCTTTATCAGGCCGTTCATCCCAGTGTTTCAGTTTAATTGTTATCATACCATACGAAGGTCCCTGTCCGGCTATCATTCCATATCCGGCAACGGCAGTATGAGCCTGTACCTGTGGTAAAGTTGATATTCGCCTGTCTATCTCTTTTACAACTTTATCTGTTTGTGCCAGCGAACTACCCGGTGCTGTAGTTATATTAATAAAAATGGATCCCTGGTCTTCGTCCGGAACCAAACCGGTTTTCGTGTTATTCATTAACACAACCAATAAAGCAACAGAAGCGATTATAGTGCACCAGGTCAGCCACGGACGTTTCATAAAGAAGAAAACGCCATGTTAATATTTTTTGACTATCGTATCAAACGATGTATTAAATGCTTTCCGGAAACGGGCTGCAAAGTTTTCTTTTTCAACTCCGTTTTCATCCACATACGGTTTAAGCATCAACGCACACAAAGCCGGTGATAAGGTTAATGCGTTGATGGCCGAAATACCTACCGCGACCGCCATAGTCAATCCGAACTGCGTATAGAATGTACCGGAGGTACCTCCCATCATAGATACCGGGATAAACACCGCCATAAAAACGAGCGTAGATGTAACAATTGCTCCACTGATACCTTTCATCGCATCGTGGGCTGCCATATAGGAAGACTGATACCCTACATCAAACCGTGCCTGCACGGCCTCGACGACAATAATGGAGTCGTCCACAACCGTACCAATGGCCAAAACCAAAGCAAACAGAGTTAACAGGTTAATACTAAATCCAAAGAAGGAAAGTAAGGCAAATGTTCCGACCAGCGAAACAACGATTCCGACCATAGGGATTACCGTAGAGCGTAAATCCTGCAAAAAGACATATACAATAAGGATAACCAACACAATGGCTTCCAGAAGTGTTTTGATTACTTCATGAATAGAAGCAAAAAGGAAATCGTTGGCATCCCTTAACTCCACAATATCAACACCGGCGGGCATATCTTTACAGGCCTCTTCAAGCAGTTTATCTATCTCTTCAATTACTTCCGTAGCATTTGTTCCGGCCGTCTGGAAAACCAGGCAGGAAATTCCCGGTTTACCATTGGTTGTACTTGCATACGCATACTGTTGCTCTCCCAGTTCTACATCCGCCACATCTTTCAGCCGCAGAATTTCTCCATCAGGCAACGCACGGAGAACAATATTCTCAAATTCTTCCGGTAGTATCAAACGTCCGCTATACTTCATCGTATATTGATACGTCTGATTGCCATTTTCCGCAAACGAACCGGTAGCCGACTCTATATTCTGCTCGGCCAGTGCCGCGGATATATCCGAAGGAACCAGGCCATACTGTGCCATAATATCGGGTTTCATCCAGATACGCATACTGTAATCACTCCCCAACACAACCAACTCGCCCACACCAGCCACACGCAGAATCTGGGGTTGCAGGTTAATTTTAAGGTAATTACTCAAAAACACATTATCGTAAGTGGCGTCCGGGCTATAAATAGAAAAAATCTTCAGAATACTGGTCTGTCTTTTGAATGTCTGTACTCCCACCTTGGTTACTTCCGCAGGTAACGAACCGGTTGCTTTAGATACACGGTTCTGCACATTCACCGCAGCCATGTCGGGATCGATTCCCTGCTTGAAATACACAAAGATCGTTACCGAACCGGAGTTGGTTGCCGAAGAGGTCATATGAGTCATATTTTCAACTCCGTTGATTGCTTCCTCCAACGGTGCAATCACACTATTTTGTAACGTTTCGGCACTGGCACCGGTATAAGATGTCATCACCATAACAGTGGGTGGTGCAATGTCCGGATACTGCTCAACCGGTAGAGTAGCCAGACCGATTATTCCTCCCAGAACAATCACAATGGATATAACCGCCGACAAAACAGGACGGTCAATAAAATATTTAAGATTCATAAATTTTGTTTTTAATAATGAGTAGTTATCATTCGCTTTCCTCATTAGTAGTTATCACTTACTTCGTTCGTTAGTAGTCATCAGCTACTTCGTAGCTTAGTAGTTAAGTAGAAATTCTTTTATTCTTACTACTTGACTACTAGTGAATGCAATGAACGCTGACTACTAGCGACCAACGGGAGCGATAACTACTTTTTAATTTTCACCGGCATCCCTTCACGGATCAAACCAACTCCTTCAGCGATAATTACATCGCCTTCGGACAGCCCTGATTCTATAATATATTCCTGTCCGTTACTTACAGGAGTTACTTCTACAACCGTACGTTCAGGAGTATCGCCGGATACTTTATAGACAAACTTTTTATCCTGGATTTCGAGTGTGGCAATTTGTGGTACGATCAGACAGTTTTCACGAAAAGACGGGATCACTACATTTCCCGAACCACCACTATGCAATAAATGCCCTTCATTCGGGAAAACGGCACGCAGGGAAACACTACCTGTAGTCAGGTCGATCACCCCACTTATTGTTTCAATACGTCCCGGTTGAGAGTAATTACTACCATCACTCAACTGCAATTGTACGCCGGGCATTGACTTTAAAGCATTATCAATAGAACCGTACCTGCGAGTCAGGGATAATAACTGATTTTCCGTCATCGAGAAATAAACATACATTTCCGAATTATCCGATACAGTGGTAAGAGGCCGGGGTATAGAAGGTCCAACCAAAGCACCTACACGGTAAGGTATCGTTCCGACCACTCCATTCGAGGGGCTTTTTACTACAGTATAAGAGAGATCGTTACGGGCATAGGTAAGCTGTGCTTCTGCCTGAGCCAACTGTGCTTTTGCTGTGAGCA
This sequence comes from Tannerellaceae bacterium, assembly GCA_021203545.1. GTDB lineage: Bacteria > Bacteroidota > Bacteroidia > Bacteroidales > Tannerellaceae > UBA4116. The sequence goes on from JAJQAZ010000157.1 coordinate 30,505, forward strand.
AACTATTTTCGGCTGTAGAAAGATCAAATTGCGAAACCACATTCCGGTTAAACAATTCTTTTTTACTATCATACACCAACTGGGCTGTTGATACACCTGCTTTGGCGGCTTCTACATTTATTCATGGCAGCGGCACGCTTCCGGAGGATGCTGTTGATACACCTGCTTTGGCGGCTTCTACATTTGCTTCTGCAGTCTGATAAGCAGCTTTATAAGGCACCTGGTCAATAATAAAAAGGGTCTCGCCTTTTCTTACTTTCTGGCCTTCCTTCACCACTACTTCCGAAATAAAACCACCCACCTGTGGAAAGATATCTATGTCCTGGCGGCCTCTGATAGTGGCAGGATAGGTATCGGTTAATTGGCGGTCAGCACTACTGACCCGTAGTGTTGCATATTCCGCTTTGGGCATCACTGCCTGGTTGTTTTTACATCCGGTGAGCAAAATACAGCACACCATTACAAATGTTGCTTTTACTGTTTTCTTTTTCATTTTTCTTATTTTGAGCTTTAAAATCCGGTGCAAAAGTACTTTTTGATTAGTCGTTGTTCATTTTCAGAATAGAGCCACAATTGTTCATTTTAGGAAATAGATAATAAATTATTCCAACAGATACTTTACATTTACACACAAAACGGAAATACAATGAACTCATTCTTTACATTAGCAGAAGAACCGTTTCTGGTAGGAGAAAGCAATTTGCACAAATTTCTGAACAGGCCGCGCAGGCTGGATTGGGGTTTACTTTTTCTTTGCCGGAAGGGAAAGGCTACGATCTCTACCGAAATTATTAGTTACGAAATACAGGCTAACTTCAAGGTAACTTTACTACCGGGAACAATCTTTACGGTTCATGAAGCCAGTGATGATTTCAAGGTCTCCTTCCTGGCATTTTCTGACACATTGTTTGGTGAGGCTAATTTCCGGCTCCAGCCTGCATTCTTCAGATTCATGCGGGAAAATCCGGTTTATCATATGCCGGACGAAAAAGTGGCTATTATGTTGGGCTTGTTTCCTTTTCTTGATTCCGTTTATCAGGATCGCAACAACCAGTTCCGTTACGAAATAGTCCGCAATCAGTTGCAATGCATTTTGGGATACTTACGATAAAATTCAGCGCTACTTTGACAATATAAAAGGATCCACTTCGTACCATAAACACGAGATATTTAAAAAATTTATCTCACTTATCCGCACTCATTACAAAGAAGAACGGGAAGTGGCGTTTTATGCAGACCGGTTATGCATTACACCCCGTTATTTATCTTTTATATCCCGGCAGGTTACCCGCACAAAATCAGCCAAAGATTTGATAAATAATCATATTATACTCGAAATTAAAGTACTGCTTGAATCCACCCAACTTCCCGTGCAGGAGATTGCCCACCGGCTGAATTTCCCCGACCAGTCTTACCTGGGACGCTATTTTAAACGTTACACAGGCCAATCGCCTTCGCAATACCGTACCCTGGCAAAATCTCCCTGACCTAATTAAATAATATGTTGTAGAATAGTAAAAAAAACAGTTTTTTTATTCTATTTTTCTCATCTTGCAACCGGAAAATCATTTTTGATTTTAATAACTATAATTCATTACTTAATTTATCAACGTTTATGGAAAACAGTAATCAACCCTCTTTCTTAGATCAAAAAATCACATCTGTAGGAGAATGGATAATAACATTTATTTTAATGGGCATACCTGTTGTAGGTTTCATTATGCTTTGCGTTTGGGCTTTTGGCAATAACACATCACCGGCAAAAGCTAATTTTGCAAAAGCAGCTCTTATCATGATTGTAATTAGTTTTGTACTGGTAATACTTTTCTGGGGAGTTATTGGTGCAATGTTTGCTTCAGCATTTTAAACGAAGAAATGTATTTTCCGGGGAAAGCCTGAACTAGGCTATTTTCCCGGAATAATATTATTCTGTTAATGCAACCGATGCAATCCAGGCCCAAAGATTAGCCAGCATTTTTTCCGCATCGTTTACTACCACTCCGTTCGCATTTTGAATATATTCTCCCGGACGTCCTCCGCTACCCAGAAAATTATACAGATCAATATCACCACTATACACAATTCTGCGTGCAAAATCAATACCCAAAACCATATTGCCGTTCCGGTCGAGCAATATAGGTGAAATCCCGGCTGCTAAAGCCGCGTTGATCTCTATATATCCATACGTATCATCGTATGAACGATAGGTCATAGAGCTGCTTACTGTTCCAAAAGGTCCAACCATAATTTCCTGGGGAGGAGACTGATACAAAGTAAAGGCAACACTCTGTGCACTGGTTCCTCTTATTATTTGTCCACCACTTATTTGAGGAAAACCTAAATAATTAGTCAAAAGTATATTATTTGTACCGGTATTATCATACTGCACAAATAAAACCCTCCTATCACTGGCATTTAACCAATTTATATATCTGCCGGACAATGCATTGGACGGATCACGGGCATAAGTAAGATATATCACATCAAAAATTTCCATCATAGCCGATGTTACATCTGCATCGGCATGTCCGGCAATACTGATTTCCGGAATTCTAACAGTTCCGTTAGGACCAAAATTATGTTTATTCCGCATAATACTGGTCATTTTTCCCCCCCCCGAACCCGGTCTCCCGGTGGGCTATTTGTAAAAACAGAATCGCCCAGCGAACCTATTTCACCCCTGCTTCCATACACAGTCAATGCCCTGTAAATAAGGCTCAGTTCTCCCTGATTGATAGTTAACAGAACCCGTAACCGGCCGGCAACGGCTACTAAATAACGGGGTTCGGAACCGGCATTAGGTGCTGTAACTGTAATAGTAGTTCCATCATTGGAAACCGATACTATATAAGCAGGATTCGATGCATCATCCGAAAAAGTACCACCGGCAGTAATCGGAGGGATTGTTTCATCAATCACTCCATTGGCATCTGTCCAGTAAAGTTCATAATCATCCACATTTGTATCTACTGTAATACTTTGAGACGAACCGGCAGCAGCAGGTACGGATATAGTACGCGAAGAAACACCAAAATAGTAGATATTATCAAACACCATATAAATAGTATTTTCTTCCCATACCTTTACCTGTGCCGTTATTTGCGAAGATTGATTATTGGCTGCTTCATCCGGACTGTTCCAACCGGAAGCCAGTACATCGGTAATAGTAATCGAATAGCGGTGGTTTCTTAAAACCTAACCAAACAAAGTAGGAGCTTCTCCCGGAACAAAGTCAATGCGGTAATAAGTAGGTTGTGTATCATCTCCATACGTTCCCCCTACCACCACCACTGTAGCATCCTGTCTGTCGGCCTCTGCCGGAAGCGGCGATTCGGGTAAATAAAGCTGTTCTATTGATTCATTGCCTGTTACAGCGAGCTGTGTAGTATTAATATTCCGTGTGGTTCCTGCCGGAATACTGGCCGTTGTAGCCACATTATTTACCAGCGCATTGGGTATTACCTGATACCTGTCGCTAACACGGAACAGTTGCACAGAAGTCAGTGTAAAATTAGCCGTATTAACCTCTACATCCACACGGGCTACAGAACGTACCAAAGCCACATCATTCACAGTAACATTAGTAGTCAGCGAGGGAAAATCCACTTCACCAAACATAGGTAAAGTGCCATCAAATCCGGCTGCTGTAAAAGTTCCGGTAAGTCCTTCACGAACCGTCGTTTCATCTGCCCCGGTAGCTATACCCGCGGTATTGGTATAATTTGCCAGCAAAAATAATTTTACGGGATTGGTAGTATAAGGTATCCTGGCTGTAAAATTATATTCGGTCTCCCCTGTTGCACCCAGGCTATATCCCTCGACCTCTCTGATATACCGGAATCCAGTCCCTTCATCTTCAAAAACCAATACAATCATAGAAGTAACAGCATCTTCATAAACAGCACGTGTACGGTTCATAGCCGGTACTTTGGTCGCAAAATAGATGGTAAGTTCCGAGTCTATATCTACCGGGTCAATACCAGTATCCTTATCGCTTTTACAGGATGAATGAAAGATAAAAAGTATAGCTAATAATATATTTATATATTTCTCCATTTCTTACTCGCTGAACATTGTTAAGACTCAAAAAACCGGATCAACAAATCCCGACTCCCATCCTTTTACTGACACATGTACATTCAGGCCGCCATCAAACCTCAGGTAAACAGGGATAGTAACCTCATTAATTCCTTCTACAGTAATATGATTCCAGGACATAAAATTGGCCAGATCCAACGAATACACAAGCCGTCCCTCCCCATTATATACATCTATAAGAATATCATTATCGTCCCCAAAACGAAACAGATTAAACCGGGATGTAAGTTGGTTCCCCGGTGAATCTCCTGTCCAACCGGGATACATAGCTGCTATTTCACCGGTTACCTCCATCCTGAAATCATATCCTGTATATACATTTCTAACGGTCAACCATCCCTGCGGATCACTCATAGCCCGCGCCTGAACCTCTGATTCTGTGGTAGACAACCCCTCGATATACACTTCTATTTTAATATGGGCCGACCGAAAATAAACCGTATCCGGTCCGGCTGTACGTACCGGTACCTCAATAGTTTGCCGTCCATAATAAAGAGAATCAAAATTAACGATCGACCCGCCGGACAAATAGAGACTATTGTACAGGAAATGTTCATCGAAGGTGCCTTCCCCCCGGTTATTTCTGATAAAGCAGTTACATTTCCCCAGCAAACCACCTCATAGGCTCCGGGTTGCAAATCCGGCCGGATACCCTGGAACTCATGCAGTGCTGCCTTCGATACGGCGTAGCGGTCTACATACCCACCATCCGTATCAAAAACATATAGCTGAACTGTTTCTATTTTGGAGTTAAATATGTCCGTTGTCCCATTCCCATTGTATAAAAAATAAATTTCATACGGCCCTTGAAAACAGTCATCGAAATTTTCTTTTATACAGCCGGGAGCCAGAATCAACATTCCCCAAAGGAATAATATGTTAACCCACCATTTCTTCATCAGAAAACAGGAGTCACATTAATAGTTTCCCACGGTGCGACTTGTACATGTACCCACAGATTCACATCTTCAGGTTCAGGAACCGGAGAGACATCCGCATCAGTAAACGCAAGATTAGCAAGTTTATAAATAACATTCCTTTCGAATGTGCCAATTTCCACCCCGTTCTCTATATATCCTGTTACAGTTACATAGCGGGCTCCCTCCACAGAATCTCCGTCTGAATTAACAAGATTTGTTAGTTTAAGAATAATATGTGGAACCGGACTACTACTACCAAAAACATGATAGGCCCATACCCCGTTTGCCGGAGTAATCGAAGCTGTTCCTCCTGTAACAGTAACCGGAATATCCGGATTATCATACAAAGTAGAAAAGTTTGTATAAGCAAAATTGGCACTATTTACATCGTACTTGGTTTGATCAGATCCATTATTAACAGGGGCATACGATGCATCTGTCATAGGATCCAGACTTACAGGCATGGTATCAAAATAATTATTTATATAAATTCCTTCCAGGGTAAACGACCGGTAACTTGTTCCTGTATAAGTAATCTGTACAATTTCTATACGCGCATTCAAAGGAGCCACCGTCACATCCGCATACATATCAGTAGCTGTCAGGTCTTCCTCTCCCGACCAGCCTTCAGGAACAGAGCCATAATTCTGTACAAAATCTCTGCCATCCATAACAGTTAATAGCTGCCCGGCAGTAGTTCCATCCGCCAGCCGCGGATAGGCAACCTGTTCAATCTGAAGTGTAACGGCCTGTACCTGCGAAAAAAGTGTACCACGGCTTATTGGAAAATTAGCTGCCGCTCCGTTCATATTCGAAGAATTATAGTTTCCTACAATATATACCTGGGTAACTGTAGAAGGAATATCCATAAATTCATGTCCGGCCTCCAATTCTGCCATCGTTATATCAGCATCTGTTCCTACAGTACGCACCTCTTCAACCACTGGGTTAGTACTTCCATCCAGGAAATAAATAATTGCAGAGAGTAAAGGTGCACTCGTACCGGTTGCAGTTGGTTCATCTGCTTTTGTTCCGCTACCGTTCGACAACTTCAGATAAATAGCTTTTCGAGAATTTCCTTCCGGAGTTGTGTCTGTTTCTTTATCTGAGCAGGCGCCCAGTAAAACTGCCAGACAGAGAGCAGAGAAGATCATCCTGATTTTCATAATTACAAAATTTATTTAGTTAAGATTTTGGATTTTAAACAAACAGAGATGATTAAAAGTTTTTTTAATTCAAAATATGTTTACTATATTTACTACAGTGTTAACGTCAAAAACAGAGAGTTATGAAATACCTGATCATCGGTGGAGTAGCCGGAGGCGCAACAGTTGCGGCCCGATTAAGAAGACTGGACGAAAATGCCCGGATCATTCTGTTCGAAAGAGGCGAATATATATCTTTCGCCAATTGTGGACTACCCTATTACATAGGGGATACGATCCCGGAAAGGGAGAAACTACTGTTACGGTCGCCGGAAGAATTTATGGAACAACTACAGGTAAAAGTCCGTACCGGACACGAAGTACTATACATCCATAAAGATATAAAAAAAGTAACCGTACAAATCCGGAGCACCGGCGAAAACTACCGTGAATCATACGATAAACTGATCCTATCGCCGGGAGCCGAACCAATACGCCCTTCCATTCCCGGTATCGAAAGCAAACATATCTACACAATGCGTACCCTGTCCGACGCCGACCGTATAAAAGCAGCAATTACTTCCGGCACCATACGGGATGCTGTAATCGTAGGCGGAGGATTTATCGGACTGGAAATGGCCGAAAATCTGGTAAATATGGGATTACATGTAACAATAATTGAAAAAGAAAATCAGGTAATGGCTCCATTGGATTATTTAATGGCCTGCCTGGTACAGAATTATTTAAAAGAAAACAACGTCAGACTGATTTTAGGAAATGGAGTAGCCGGCTTTGAAGAAACCGGAAAAGAGATAAGGATTCATCTTGAAAGCGGAGAACAAATAACGACCGGCCTTGTTTTACTTAGCATCGGAGTCAGGGCGGAAACCCAACTGGCCCGGGATGCCGGACTGGAAACCGGTAATACGGGTGGTATCAAAGTAAACGAATACCTGCAAACATCGGATAAACATATTTATGCCGTAGGAGATGCTATCGAAGTACTCAATCCGGTTACCGGCAAACCAACCCTTATTCCCCTTGCAGGCCCGGCAAATAAACAGGCCCGGATTGCAGCCAATAATATAGTAGGTGGAAATAAAGATAAATACAGAGGTACAATTGGTACCGGCATCGTTAAAATTTTTGGGCACACTATTGGAGTAACCGGAGCCAATACAAAAACATTGAAACGGGAAAACATGGCTTACCTTTCATCCTACATTCACCCCATGTCGCATGCCGGATACTATCCCGGTGCTACCCGTATGTCCATAAAAATAATGTTTTGCCCGGACAACGGCAGACTCCTGGGAGCCCAAATAGTTGGAGAAGACGGAGTTGATAAAAGAATCGACCTGTTTGCACAGGTAATAAAAAACAATGGCACAGTTCATGATCTTACAACAATTGAACATGCCTATGCTCCCCCCCCTATTCCTCTGCTAAAGATCCGGTAAACATAGCGGGATATGTGGCGGAAAACATTCTTTCCGGAAAAGTTAAAATAATTCACTGGCGGGAAATTGATCCGGCGGATAGGAACATCCTATTAATAGATGTGCGCACACCGGAAGAATTTATCACAGGTTCCATACCCGGCTCCATAAACATTCCCCTGGATGAAATTCGTAGCCGGCTGGATACCATTCCACAGGATAAACAAATCATCCTTACCTGTGCGGTCGGGCAACGCGGGTATCTCGCTTACAGAATATTAGATCAAAACGGATATAAAAATATTTATAATCTATCCGGAGGGTATCGCACATGGTATGAAGCAAATAGATAAACGCGCATGTTACATTTGTGCTATTATTTGTACTAATTTTTATAGTATAAAGGGAATGTTATGCCTAAAATTGCACTGGAATAATTAATTTAACATGCTAATAAAAAAGAGTACCATGAAAACTATTTTTAGACCTTTGATGCTTTTTACCATTCTTGTATCTCTGCCTCTTCTCCTGTTTGCAGAAGAGATTACCATTAAGATCACTAAAAAGTATATTAACCTGCCTGTTTCGCATCAGGTAAAACGTGATAAAATGACTTTCTCCATAAAAGGGAAAGAAGAGCGTTCGTTTGTAATCCGTCTGGCAAACGAAAATCCGGACTACTGGGTATTCTGTGATGTATCCTCCCTTCAGGGAAAAACAGTTCAAATTGCTTATGAAGGCGATCCGGCCGGATTAAAACAAATCTACCAGGCAGATGAAATTGCCGGACAGGATAAGATGTATAAAGAAGCAAACCGTCCGCAATATCATTTTACTACCCGCCGCGGATGGATCAACGACCCTAACGGACTTCTTTATTACGATGGCGAATACCATCTTTTCTATCAGCATAACCCTTACGAAAGAGAATGGGAAAATATGCACTGGGGACATGCCGTTAGTAAAGACCTGATACATTGGGAAGAACTGCCCGAAGCCCTGTACCCTGACCAATGGGGAACCATGTTTTCCGGGTCGGCTGTAATCGATTATGAAAACACATCCGGATTTGGTAAAAAAGACATTCCTGCCATGGTTGCCATTTATACAGCGGCCGCTCCCGACCGCCAGACACAATGCATAGCTTATAGTCTGGACAAAGGAAGAACATGGACCAAATACGACGGCAATCCGGTTATTGACTCCAAAGAGAAATGGAACAGTGTAGACACCCGCGACCCCAAAGTATTCTGGTATGCTCCGGGAAATCACTGGGTGATGGTATTAAACGAACGCGACGGACACTCTGTTTACACATCCGGCAATCTGAAAGAGTGGACCTATCAAAGCCATGTAACAGGTTTCTGGGAATGTCCTGAACTCTTTGAATTACCTGTAGACGGCAGTCCCAATAACACCCGTTGGGTAATGTATGGAGCATCCGGTACCTATATGCTCGGATCGTTTGACGGAAAAACATTTACCCCCGAAGCCGGTAAATATTATTATACAACCGGAACCATTTATGCCGCTCAAACATTTACCAATATTCCGGAAAGCGACGGACGCCGTATCCAGATAGGCTGGTCTCGTTTAAGCCACCCGGGAATGCCGTTTAACGGTATGATGACACTCCCTACCGAGTTAACATTACAAACAACCAAAGACGGTATCCGTATAGTAAGCCAACCTGTAAAAGAAGCCGCACAATTATTTACCCGTGTTTTGCAATCCGGCTCTTTAACTGCCGGACAGGCGAACGACAAACTAAAAGAATTTAATCCGGTAGACGGTTTACGAATCAAAACAACCCTAAAACTCTCTCATGCAACCAGCGCCGGACTCAACCTGAACGGACAGCATATGCTGGATTATGATATGAACTTCAATACCATCAATGGAGTTTTCTATTCACCACAGGATATGACCGGTATGGAGATCACAGCCGATATTTATATGGACAGAACCTCTATCGAAGTATTCATCGATGGTGGCCTGTACTCCTACTCCATGGAACGTCGTGCACATGAAAATAATAACGAAGGTTTCCATTTTTGGGGTAATAACATAGAAATTAAAAACCTGGAAGTTTATTCCGTACAATCTATCTGGAATAAATAACAGAAAGGTAAACAATTACCTACGTTCGTCGTAGCGAGGACGCCAATGCCATCAACTTAAGGATTTTTTCTTGTTGGTCGAAGGGGATTTGCAATCCCCGCCTGTGGGATATAAGGATTTGTAATCCGCTTAAAGATTCCTAACTCTCTATTTAATGGGTATTCATTTGTTTGCTGGATCACAGATCCTAATACTCGTTAGTCGGGGATTACAAATCCCCTCTGACCAAAAACTCTTAAGTTGATGGCATTGGCGAAGACGCTACGCCGAACGTAGGAATAGATTCGTTTTTATTTTCCGCATTCGCAATGAAATGTTAAATTCAAAACGGTTCACTACATGTAAAAAAGAATTTCTTATATTTAATCAGCCTTTTGATCTCTATAAAGAAGTGAATCTAATTAACCTTTAATTTTTTGCCGTATGAAATATGAAAAACTCATCCTTTTATATATTATCCTGATAGGAATAGTATACTGCACAGGTTGTACAAAACAGGAAAATAATCAGAAAAAATTTATAATCGGATTTTCCCAATGCACATCCGACCCCTGGCGGGAAGCTGTTCTATTGGAAATGCAAATTGAAATCTCCAATTATAAAAATGTTGAATTAGTCGTCTATAATGCTATGGATAACAGCAGCCGGCAGGTATCCCAGATACGCCGGCTGATCTCACAAAATGTAGATGTACTAATTATCTCTCCCAACGAAGCTGTGTCCATAACCCCTGTAGCCGTAGAAGCCTATAAAAAAGGCATTCCCACCATTATTCACGACCGCAAAATCCAGTCAGACGAATACACCGTATCCATCGGGGCAAACAATTACGACATCGGGTCGGTAATAGGCGAGTATATAAACGAATTACTGCCTCCCCGCTCCTGCATTCTGGAGGTGTGGGGACTTGAAGGTTCTTCGCCGGCTATAGAAAGACACGAAGGATTCATCAATGCCCTTGATAAAAAGAAAGAATACAAAGTAAACTATAGCTATGGGAAATGGCACTACAACATAGCAGAGGAAGAAATAGAAAAAATCGAATCCTTCAAAGATATTGACCTTATTTATGCCCATAATGACCTGATAGCATTTGCTGCACGCGATGTAATCATGCGAAAAGACTCCATATCGGGAAAACGGATCAAATTTATCGGGATTGATGGAGTATACGGCGACGGAGCCGGTATTGAAGCCGTTGCCGAAGGCAAACTGGAAGCCTCGTTCCAGTATCCCACCGGTGGAGCCATTGCGATACAGGTAGCCATGGCTATTATAAACGGCGAACCTGTTCAGAAAAATTACACATTGAATACAACCATTATAGACAAAACAAATGACAAAACCATTCTTGCACAGTCCGAACAGGTAAACAACTACCAGCAACGGATCAATATGCAAAAACAGGTAGAAGATAATCTATTATCCCGTTTCCAGTTTCTGCGTAACTCCACCCTGCTGATTCTGGCCCTATTGGCTCTTATCGTTCCCCTTCTTACCTATGTAATGTATATAAATCTAAAGATCAAAAATAAAAACAGAGAACTCTATGAAAAAAATAAACTGGTTGAATCACAAAAAGAGGAGCTTTCCATAAAAAATCAACAGATCGAAAACATCTCCAACCAGAAACTGCAATTCTTCACCAATATATCACACGAAATCCGTACTCCTATCACCCTGATCATCGGCCCTCTTAACAAACTACTGAATAGTCATAAAGTAGATCCCGGCATGCAGGAAGATATGTTATTGATCAAACGGAATGCCGACCGCCTTTATCGCATAGTAAACCAGATACTCGATTTCCGCCGCATAGACAACGATAAAATGAAACTCGTACTGCGGGAAATAGATTTAATCACTCTATGCATAGAGGTTTTCGATTATTTCCGGGGAATAGCAGAAGAGAAGCAAATCTTTTACGAATTCAGACCGGAACTTAAAACACTTCCTATCTACATGGATATAAACAAAATAGAACAGGTATTGGTCAACATATTATCCAATGCTTTCAAATATTCCGGTAAAAAAGGATCAGTTATTTTCCGGATAAAAGATGCGGACGAAAAAGTGATCATTGAAGTAGAAGACACAGGAAAAGGACTTACCAAAGAGGACCAGGCCCATTTATTCGAACGTTTTTATACCGGCAATATCCAATCCGGTGTATCCGGTTTCGGCATTGGGCTGAACCTCTCCAAAGAATACATCGACCTGCACGATGGTTCCATTGATGTAGAAAGCCAGCCGGGCGAATATACCCTTTTCCGGATCACTCTCTATAAAGACATCAACCATTATACACGCGAATATACAATCGATAACAGGAACCTATCTTCTTTCGACCAGCAAGCGGTAGAAATAGACAACACACTGATCCATGAAAAATTGTCCCGTTGTTACGAATATAAAATTCTGGTAGTAGAAGATGACCCCGAAGTTCGTGGATTCCTGCAACGGGAATTATCCCAAAACTTCACGGTTAAAACAGCCGATAATGGGAACGAAGCACTCCGCTGCCTCATGGAAGATAATGAGATATCATTAATAGTAAGCGATGTATTAATGCCCGAGTTAAACGGCTTTCAGTTATGCAACCGTATCAAAAACGATATAGCCTACAGCAATATTCCGGTAATCCTGCTTACAGCCCTTTCGGAAGATAGCCAACAACTCTATGGAATAGCCGGAGGTGCCGACGAATATATCCGTAAACCTTTTACAACCGATTTTGTAAAGATCCGTATCATCAATATGATAGAAGAACGCAACCGGATGAAACAGGCTTTCATGGAAAAATTAAAAACCGGATTTACCGATCATACCGAAATCAATAAGATCGTAAGTGTAGATGATCTGTTCCGGTTTAAACTACTGGAAATAACGGAGCAATCGTATGAAAATTCCGATTTCAGCATAGAAGACCTAAGCGACCAGCTCGGATTATCCCGGGTTCACCTTTACCGTAAAGTAAAAGCGATTTTCGGACTCTCGCCTACCGATTTTCTCCGCAACTACAGATTAAATAAAGCATTGGGATTATTAGAACAAAAACAATACTCTATCAGTGAAATCGGCTACATGACAGGCTTTACCTCTCCCGCCTATTTCACCAAATGTTTCAAAGCATTCTACAACAAAACTCCTTCGGAGTTTTTAAATGAAAAGTGAAAAATGAAAAATTCCCCGATAGAAAGGCTCCAAACTATTTTGCTGGCCCTTTTGCTACCTTTCGCTGGTTTTGCTGGCGCAGATTTAAATCTGTGCCCCGGTTCGATTGGACAGAGGGGATATAATCCTTTGTTCCCTTTGTTCGGCGTAGCGAGGACGCCAATGCCGCGGACTTAAGAGAATAAAGCATTTTTGGTCGGAGGGGATTTGTAATCCCCGACTAACGAGTATTAGGATCTGTGATCCGACAAACAAATGAATACCCATTCAATAAAGAGATAAGAATCTTTAAGCGGATTACAAATCCTTACATCCCACAGGCGGGGATTGCAAATCCCCTTCGACCAACAAATCGGGGAACAAAAACCCTTAAGCCCGCGACATTGACGTCCTCGCTACGCCGAACAAAGGGCTTAAGGCAAATGCTTTTACTCTCGTTACATGTTATGATACAACAGTTATAGCCTGTTCATCGAAAAAAAAGAATGTAACCGGATTGATATATTTTATTACCTCCGTTATACCCGGGCAAATCTTTTGTTTGTAATCTTGTAGTATCGAAAATTGTATTAAAAATATTTTGTTTATGAAAAGGAACAATCATACACTATTCTTATACACCTTTATCACTGTATTCGGAGGGATTCTTACAGGGCTCTACATAACAGGTATATCCGGTGCGGTTCCTTTCATTCCGGATCATTTCGGACTCACAGACACATTGTTTGGCTTCATTTTAGGAATTCTGATCATAGGATGTCTGGCCGGTGCTTTCGCCGGTAACATAGTAAATAGCAAACAGGGTAAAAAAAGGTGCTTATCATCTCAGCTCTTTTATTCACATTGAGTTCTCTGGGCAGCGGATTAAGCACACATATGTATGCATTGACACTTTCCCGTCTGGCAGGTAGTTTCGCTATTGGGCTCATATCCACAATAACCCCTGTTTATATAGGCAAAATATCCTCCATTAGCCTGAAAGAAATTTTTATCACTTACAACCAGGTGGCGATTATAATAGGAATAATAATTGCCTGCATTATTAATTACCTGTTCCTTAATTTCGCTGAAAACTGGCGGTGGATGTTGGCATTTCCATCCGCATTCAGTATACTATACCTGGTACTGATTACCGTTTTACCGGAAAATGCTTCTGAAAGTTCTCCGCAAAACAGGGAAATCTCTAAAACAAAAATGATTCCCCTGTTAGCAGGAATCCACATCATACTCTATTATACACCATTTATATTGAATGACATAATCTATAAACCATGATTCATATGAAACAATTCTATCTGACAATTTCAGCCGGTTTGCTATGCATATTATGTGCATGCCAGCAACAACCTGAAAAAATGATTACCCTGGAAACGCTACTCGATGAAATGGTGTCGGTCGAAGAACTGGCACGTTATCCCGATCCCTACTACACCTGCCACCAGGAAAGTAGTTATGACCGGCGTTCCGTATCACCCAACGATCCACACTGGTTCGCCAACGACGATGGATTCGGTATTATACGCACCGATACCGTGAACGGAAGAATAGAAAATGTAATGTTCGACGAAACAGGTGCCGGAGTTATTACCCGTATATGGATTACCACCATTGATAAAAGAGGTAACTGGCGGTTTTATTTCGACGGTTCCGACGAACCGGGATGGATCATTCCGGCCTACGACCTCATGCAAATCGGCATCCCGGGATTAGGTGTAGGAATGTTACAGGCACATACCAGCTACGAATCCGGTGGCAAAGGCGGAAACACGCTGTTCCTGCCGATCCCCTATGCCAAAGGCTGCAAAATTACCTTCGAAGACGAACCGGGAGTACGCCCTACTCCTAAATACTATGGGATTAACTTCCGTAAATATCCGGATAATACACCCATAGAAACCTTTTCGGCAGAAGTTCTGAAACGGGCTGAAAAGAAAATCGCCCTGACCGACAAAATACTGCAGGAACCACCAGCTATCCGGGAAGATCTACGGCTTACCGAACAAAAAACAATCCTGGCATCCGGTTCTTTACAAATTGACCTGCCGGAAGGTGAAAAAGCTATCTACGAAATTGTTCTTAAAGTAACTCCCGATGAAAGCTGGAAGTTTGAACAACAAATGCGGGAACTGATTCTGTGTGGCGAATTCGATGGTAAACAAACCATTTGGGTACCGGTGAGCGACTTCTCCGGTGGAGGTATGGGAGCGCCCATGATGAAAAGCTGGTATCTTTCTTCCGATGGAAAAGGAAAAATCACCAGCCGGTGGCTGATGCCTTACAGCAAAACCGGTAACATCCGCCTGCAAAACCTTTCCGACTCTCCTGTAGATGTACGCATAGACGTAAAAGTATCTGCCCTGCCCTGGACAGACCGTTCACTCTATTTCCATTCTTCCTGGCGGCAGGAAAGAGGTTTGTATATTCATAACCGTCCGGACGAATTCGAAAAAACTATGACTGGAACTTCGCAACCATTCACGGAAAAGGACTCTATAAAGGCGACGTACTCTCCCTGTTTAACCACGCTCCCCGCTGGTATGGCGAAGGTGATGAAAAAATATGGGTAGACGACGACACCTTCCCTTCTCACTTCGGAACAGGAACCGAAGATTATTACAACAGTTCGTGGGCACCTGTGTATCCATTCCACACCTCGTTTGGTGGAGCACCCCGTGCCGACCTGGAAAGTTCACACGGCTACAACTCCTGGCTCCGCACCCGCCATTTAGATGGAATCCCATTCAAACAAAAATTTAAATTCGACATTGAAATGATTGGCTGGGATAGCGGATATGTGGACTATGCTACTACAACCTATTGGTATGGCGATTATAACGCCACAGCAACAGGTCTCTCCGGCCCGGAAGAAGCAAAACAAAAACTACTACCGGCACTTTGATATAATTGACAATAGACAATTTCTCTTTGCCCGCTTTTATTGGATCTTTGCTGGCGCAGATTTAAATCTGTGCCTAAACGAACAGACAGTAAAAACGTGGACCAGAGGAAATCGTAGATCGGCTTTGGTCGGCTGGACCGGAGGGATTTGCAATCCCGACGTTATATCCCCGGGGGTCTATGACCCCAAAAAGCAGAGCTTTTAGCGGATTACAAATCCGCGGTTCCATTTGTCGGGGATTACAAATCCCCTCTGTCCAGGAGTTAATGACATTGGCGTCTCCGCTGCGCCGAACAGAGATCGTACACCCTTTTAATCCGGCATTTAAAACTTGATTAAATCCTATAAATCAGAAATTTACTCAATTCTACTAATTAAATTTAATTATCATTATGAAAGTATTCAAACATGAAACCGGAGGTGGCCCTGTTACCGGGTCACGATGGCAAAAAGGCATTTTATGTTGATGTTCCTTCTTGTTTGGAGTATTACAGCTATGTATGCTACCAGTAATCAGAATTCCCGGAGAATTATCACCGGAAATGTAACAGAGAAAGAAACCGGCGAACCCCTCACCGGGTCTAACGTACATGTGAAAGGAACCACGACCGGAACCATAGTAGATATCGACGGGAACTATTCTATTAATATAGAATCCGAAGATAATATATTGGTATTCTCTTTCATTGGAAAAAGAACGGTAGAAAGACCTGTACGGAATGCCCAGGTCATTAATGTGATGCTCGAAGACGATGCTACTTTATTGGACGAGATTGTGATCCAAACAGGATATATGACCCAGCGGAAAGCCGATCTGACCGGCGCCGTTGCTACGGCATCAGCATCCGATCTGGCGCAAAATCCTTCATCCAATGCCCTGAAATCGCTGCAGGGTAAACTACCGGGGGTATTTATCACAAGTGATGGCAACCCGGCAGCCAGTGTAAATGTACAGGTCCGGGGTATCACTTCCCTCAATGCACAACCTGCTCCATTAATTGTACTGGATGGATTGGCCGGCGACTACAACCTGCGGGATATCAACCCGGCAAATATCGAAACGATCCAGGTATTAAAAGATGCTTCATCTGCCAGTATTTACGGGTCAAGGGCTGTCGGTGGGGTAATCATTATCGAAACGAAAAAAGGAAAAGCCGGAGAAACACGGATTAACTACGACGGGCGTGTACAATTCTCCCGCTGGGCTAATAAACCCGACTTGTTAAATACCGAAGAATATGGCCGGGCAATCTGGCTGGCACATGCCAACGACGGTAAATTAGCAGAAATAGCCCAAAGTGTCCGTTATTTTGATTATGATTGGTCTTACGACTCTGCCGGTAATCCGGTTTTAAACTCTGTTAAACCGGTCCAGTGGCTAAACACGGCAGAAACAATGCGTTCCGCGGATACCTATTGGCCGGACGAAATTTCCCGGACAGGTGTATCACAAAATCATCAGATCTCCGTCGCAAGCGGTAACGAAAAATCCCGGACATTCTTCAGCCTCGGATATGAAAACACCCAGGGTATCCAGATTGAAACATTCTGGAAAAAATACTCTGTTCGTGTAAATACCGATTACAACCTGTTTAACAACCGCCTGAAAATAGGGGAAAACCTCGAATTGAACTACATCAATTACCGCGAAGGCAACGAAACCGAACTGGCAGTAATAGAACCTCCTATCATACCTGTTTATACAGAAAACGGCGGTTGGGGAGGCTCCTCGCTGGATGTAGGGCTTGACGACTACCGCAACCCGGTCAAAAACCTATTGCTTGGAAAAGATAATGTAAATAAATTCCTCAAAATTATAGGAAATACGTATGCCGACCTAATGATCATTAACGGATTAAACCTGCGTACCTCTTTTGGGGTAGATTACCGGGGAGGATACTACCGGGCAGTCGACAAGAAATGGGATGAAGCGGATGGTTCCGGAAGAGACGAAAAATTCAATTATGTAAGAAACGAGCAGGATCATTTCCTGGAATACCAATGGACCAACCAGATAAACTATAGCGGCACATTTAGCAAACATGTACTTGATGGAGTAGCCGGGATGGAATTTACCAAAGCTGAACAGGAAAAGTTTTATGCGCGCAAAGACGGATTAACCATGGAAGACCGGGATTACGGCTATCTGAGTGCTGCCACAGGCGACCAGGTAATTGAAGCAACCGGTAGTGGCGACGAATATGTGCTTCTATCCTATTTTGGAAAAGTAAACTATGTATATGATTCCAAATATCTGCTATCCGCAACTGTCCGTTACGATGGTTCTTCCAAATTCGGAGCAGACAATCGTTGGGCATTGTTTCCTACATTCTCCGCCGGCTGGCGTTTAAAGAATGAAGCGTTTCTGGAATCCGTGGACTTCCTCTCCGATCTGAAACTACGCATCAGTTGGGGTAAAAACGGTAATTCAGCGATACCTTTGGGTTACCTGCAAAGCAGCTATCTGGCCGATTATAACGGTACCTCCTATGCGTTACAGGGACAGGGTACCGGTAGTCTGCAATCCGGATTCCGCAAAAACCTGACCGGGAATTCCGACCTGAAATGGGAAACTGTTACACAAACCAATTATGGAGTAGATTTCGGATTCTTCAACCAGCGGCTTAGCGGCTCTATTGATTACTTCTACAAAAAGACCAGCGATATGCTATACCGTCCGGAATTTATCGGAGCATTTGGTGAAGGAGGCTACCGGTATGTAAACGGTCCTTCTATGCGCAACCAGGGATTCGAAATGTTATTTACTTACAGAAGCGATCATACACGTGATTTCTACTATACAATCACAGCCAATATCGCAACTTTCAGGAACAAAATTCTCTCCCTGCCCGAATCCGTACGCAGTGTATATGGTGGAAACGGTATGCTGGACGATATGATAGGCAGGCCGTATGGCTCTATTTACGGATATGTGGCAGATGGAATCTTCCGCACACAGGAAGAAGTAGATAACTCAGCCCAACAGGCAGGTAAAGGGCTTGGACGTATCCGTTACAAAGACCTGGACGGCGACGGACGTATTACACAGGATTACGACCGTACATGGATCGGAACCACTGAACCCGACTTCACCTTTGGTATCAACTTCCAGGCAGGCTATAAACAGTTTGATTTCTCTATGTTCTTCCAGGGAGTATATGGCAACCAGGTATGGGATGAATGGGTGGAATACAGCGATTTCTGGAACATTGCCCGTGTAGCCAATAAAAACCATCTAAAAGGTGTATTTGATACCTGGACACCCCAGAATCCGGATTCCAATAAACCGGCATTATCTACTCAAAACCTGAACGACGAAGGCCGTACCTCTACTTATTTTGTAAAAGACGGTTCCTATCTGAAACTGCGTACAATCGAACTGGGATATACCCTACCCCGGCCAATACTTGCCAAAATACATGCGGAACGGTTACGGCTCTATGTATCGGCCAATAATGTATTTACACTTAAAAAATTCTGGGACGACAACCTACACGAATACCGTGTCGCAAAGGAGGGCAATGTATTTACACTTAAAAAATTCTGGGACGACAACCGCTTTACCGGCCCGGATCCCGAAAGCCCCGGTTTCGGCTATATGGTACCTTTTACAATGACTGTAGGAGTTAATGTTACATTCTAAAAATACGATTATCATGAAGAAAATATATCAATCCATTTTACTACTGGCGGTCATAGGATTTTTTGTGGGTTGTGCCGACCAGCTGAACGTAAATCCGAAAGGAGTTCTGGCAGACGACCTGATACTGGGCGATCCTGCCTATATCGACGAATTTGTAACTCCCTGTTATGCACACATTCCCAACCTCGGATGGAGCGAATCCCAATCGCCCTGGATACATGGTTCTTTCCGTTCAGACGATGCCTATAAAGGAGGTTCGGGAACAAGCGACCAACAGGCCTAGCACGATATGGAAGTATTTTCATCCGTAACACCGGCTATAGACAATAACGATGGAGTATGGTACCAGGCATTTGTTGCCAACTCCCGGTACAACCTGGCCCTATATGCTTTATCACTGGTAACGGACGAGGAATATGTATTGAAACAAACACGTATAGGAGAGGTTAAATTCCTGCGCGGAGCCAACTATCTATTTATGAAAACGCTTTGGCGGTACGTTCCCTGGGTGGATGAAAAAACCAACCTGAGTATGGAAGAGGTTGAAAATACGCCCAACCGGACCCATGGAACAGATGATTCTGAATTATGGACAAATATCATAGCCGATCTGGAAGAAGCTGTCCGGTTACTACCAGAAAAGCAATCCGATAAAGGACGAGCCGATAAAAACGCAGCACGCGCCATGCTTGCCAAAGCATTACTGTTCAGTGCCTATGAACAGGACGACAGGCACCAGGTAAAAATATCAATAAAGCAACCCTGGAAAAAGCATTGGTTTACCTGAACGAGATTACCGCACAGGAAGGAACCGATGTAAACCTGTGTCCTGATTTCGCGGAAAACTTTCTTCCCGAATATGATAACAATACACCCGAAGCAATCTGGGAACTACAGTATTCAATTTATGATAACACCTCCAACGGTGGAAATATAAATGCGGGAACCGAACTGAATGCGCCGTCATGGGAACCCTATTTCCCGTGTTGCGACTTCCATAAACCCAGTTACAACATGGCCAATGCGTTCCGTACGGATGCCAACGGTCTGCCGATGTTCGATACGTTCAACGATATTGAATGGAAAGACGATTACAATGGATTCTTCAATACCAATACATTCGATCCCCGTTTCAGTCACACAATAGCCGTTCCGGGACAACCGTTCAAGTACGATCCGAACCTACTGTACGAGATGAACGCATCCCGCAGCGGAGGAGATTACGGATACATGAAATCCATGAAAGAACAGGTACATCCCGATTGTGATTGTATCATCATTAACGCGAACTCCATGAACGTAAAAATGATTCGTTATGCGGAAGTATTACTATGGAAAGCCGAGATTCTGATACAACTCGACAGACACATGGAGGCCCTTCCTATTATTAATCAGGTACGCCAGCGGGCAGCCGAAAGTACCGGTTTGTTAGTAAAGGCAGACGGCACACCTGTTCTGGACTATAAAATAGGCCTGTATACAACAGCTGGGTGGACCAAAGAGTATGCATGGAAAGCACTGATGTTCGAGAACCGCCTGGAAACAGCCTGCGAAGGACGCCGCTTCTTCGACCTTCAACGTTGGGGTATTCTTGAATCCACCATGAACGATTATTTCCGTAAAGAAAGAACCCGTTTCCCATGGATGAACAATGCTATATTTGTAGCCGGACGCGACGAATACAAACCAATTCCTAATCTGCAGATCAACTGGTCGAAAGGCAATTATACACAGAACCCGGGTTATTAATTAAATACGTTAGAAATTATGAATAAGAAAATATATCTACTACTCCTGCTGGTATTGGTTTTTGTAACCAACAGTTGTTACGACCGCGATGTACTCGACAGCAAAGGCGGAGTACTACTGCCACCGGTTTCCAACCTCGCCTCTACCCTTTCGGGCTCCGGCGAAGTAACCGTTACCTGGGCAAACCCGACAGAAATACCTTCTGAATTCGAACGTCCGCTATCGGTATACATGCAGGTATACAGAGGAACAGTACTCGAATACCAGATCGCCCTCGAAGACGAACCCACCCGCTGGGAATATACGCTGGAAGAACCAACGGAATCCAACTACCGGATAGTGGTAAAAATGTACGGCTTCCTGAAAAATCCCGAATACGGCAAATCCGGCGAAATCTACTCTCCCGGCCAAACCGTCACAGTCAAGTAATAGTTCCAATAATAGCGTAAGGGAACGCAGATTGCGCAGATTACACAGATTTACGCGGATAATATTTAATTAAAAATTATTATCTGCGTTTTTCTGCGTTGATCTGCGCAATCTTTGTTCGGCGTAGCGTCTTCGCTACGTCGTTAGTAAAAGTGAGGCTGCAGCCTCACAGGAGCCAGGAGGCTCATAAATTATTAGCGACGTAGCGAGACGCTACGCCGAACTAAGACACGGAGTTTTTATTCTTGATAAATAAATACTCCGTGTCTCTGTGTCTCCGTGTTTGATTTTTTTATTTAGAAATCACCTGTCAAAATTACCCTTCACATAATCCATAAAACCAAAATCCTTTGCCCTTACCGGACGTCCAATCTCTTTCTGCTCTTTATAGATCTGGTAATTCTTCTGATCCCTTACAAACGTATGCAAAAACCATAATACATCTTCCATATTCTGTTGCATCGGGTCGCTGGCTATCTCGTGCCCATAATCTATAAACTTATAGAAATAATAAGGATATTCTTTCTCCTTCAATGTACCCGTAATGGTACCGGGACCATAAAAACCCATAGGACCAAATACTAATTTATCATACGGTACCTGCAAATCGGCATCACCATGCAACAACATCAACGGAGCGGGTTGGATGTTCCACTGCAAATCCCCCTGCGGAACAAAAATAGCACCCGCAAACGAGATTACACCGGCATACCGGAAACCGGCAGGTAATTTCTGCGAAACATTATACAGGTTGTTACAGATCGCATACTCTGCCTGCAATACCGTAACCGCACCGGCACTTGAACCATTCGTTACAATATGAGCAGGATCAATATTCCATTCTTCCGCACGATCCAGTACAAACCGGGTAGCATCCAAAAGATCCTCCACAGCCATATCCACCGCATTGATAAAATATTTGGCAAACTCCTCTTCCGATAACCCCTGTTGTTGCGAAGCCTCTTTCAATCCCAACCGGTAATCAATAGAAACCACCGTATACCCATTATCCACCAGATAATCAAAATAAGGAATATATTTCGGAACATCCCGGGAACCCCGTGCAAAAGCCCCACCAAAAACAAAAATCACACAGGGCGATGGCTCCTTCCCTACACTATCGGCAGAAACATACCGGTCCAGATACAAAGTTTCACTACCACGCACAGCAAACTGCCAGGTACTCTTCACAGAAGTCTGCCCCTGTACATTCCAGCATACCAACACCGCCAGAACAAAGAATATACTCTTTTTCATCCTACTTATTTTATCAATTACCAATGTTACAAATATAAAAGAAAACAACCCCTTCCTCCAAATAGTTGTCCAAACCCCACAAAGCCCATCCTCCCTGTGGACTTTGCCTATAGGAAAATCCTCTGTTTTCAGTCCTGCAAGGACAGTAGATTCTAGCCCAGGGTTTTAACCCAATGCCATCAACTTAAGAGTTTTTGGTCGGA
>JAJQAZ010000076.1 GCA_021203545.1 Tannerellaceae bacterium
TACACCCGCGGTAGGCAGAAACCCTCTCCATAACAACCCTGAAAGGGTTGAACCCACTTCGGGGTTCATAGAGTGTAGCTGCCTTCTACCACGGGTTTCACCCGCGGTTATTCACATTCAATCCCTTCGGGATTACAATTCGTAAGTTCATTTCTTTTTTATCTGAGTTTTTACACAGCCTCTCAAAAGGGGAAAGATTAGGAAGTATTAAAAAAATTATCTTTCTTTGCGAATAGATTTCAAATAACAATTTAACACCGTTTTTAAACATCATGAATGAAGCATTACAACTTGCTCTTTTAAAAGAACATGCAAGAGACAAACGTCTTACTTTTATCAATTACCTGTGGATATGGATCGTTGCGATCGCAGTCATCTACCTCGCGTATCACTTTCTGGGCTCTGTTTTCTTTGAAAATCTGCTGAAAGAGATGAATCACCCCTATCTAAAATTTGTCGTTCCCGGTGTACTTCTTTTATATATGTCCTATGGAATAGCGAACATTGTAAAATAGGCCGACGCAAACAGATGATCGAAGAATTGGGTGTAAAACTCAGCCAGGGTTCAAAAGCCACTAACATTGTGGAATCAAAAGTATATAAAATTACCATTCCTTTAGGCAAGCTGAATATACGCCTTTGCCCGGTAGACTATTTTATGTTTTGCCTTGACTGCAATCCCGCCCGGTATTATAATCTGCCGGTTCCATATGCGTATATGCCCGACTTCAAAAATGTATTAAGCGGAGCTTCACTCGACACGCTCTATGACCACCTGAGTGATATCTATTCCGAAAAAGAGATTGTTTACGATCCGGCCGACGATGTACCGGTAAGAAGTGTAGCAGAATTCAGGGATTACCTCACTACAGAACTACAGGACGATGTAAAATCGCTGGAAGAAAAACGTAAATCGGCAGGCAAAATGAGTAATATAGGCCAGATAATCATGGTTGTAATGACAGTAGGTATGGTTGGATTCTCAGCCTGGCACATAAAATCGGGTGCAGAAATTGATCCCTTCCTCTTCATGAAATTCGGTATCGGTATCGCGGTTGTTTATTATATCTTCTACTTCCTGGTTATACACCCCAAAGCACTGCGTGGAGAAGGCAACATGGCACCGGGAGCCTTACAGACTACCGGCTTTCAGTTCAAAAACAGTATCATGAACAAAATGGTAAAATTTATTAGCCCGAAAGCCGAACACATCATGCACGGACATATCGGATACGAAGAGCTACTGGCAAGCGGCATGTTCCGGGAAGACCGGTATGACATTACCGGTAACGACCTGATCATCGGCCGCCATCGGGTAGTTCCGTTTCAGTTCTGCGACCTTACCATACAGGTAACAAGCCGGATAAGCCAGGAAAATGAAGCACCCGACACCGCCTTTTACGGACAATTTTTTGTAGCCCGCTTCAACAAAAGTTTTTCAACTCCCGTCTATCTGACTCCCAGGAAAGGTTTAGCCGGTAAGATGAGAAACAATGACATAAGTACGTATACATTCCATCAGGGTGAAAAAGTACAACTCGAAGACCCGGAATTTATGCAGATGTTCAATGTATATGCGGTAGACCAGATCGAAGCCCGTTATCTGTTGACTCCTTCGTTAATGGAACGTATTAAAGAACTGGCAAAGCGTACCAAAGGCGATTACCACATTACGTTTTACGAAAACAAAATCACCGTAGCCAACAACAGTGATAAAAACAACTTTGAGATCAAAGAAAACAAATCAATCGTTAAAGACGATTACAAGGTACTAACAGACTTCTACAGTGAAATGTGCGACCAGTTTGCACTGATAGATGATCTGAAACTGAATGTAAAGATTTGGAAATAAACCCAATTAAATAGTTATTCATATGACAACAATTCTTATTTTAGCAGGAGTCGTTTTACTGATTTTCATGGTATATATCTCCAACTACAATTCCATTAAACGGAATCGCGACCAGATTGAAAATGCAAAATCTTCCCTGGATGCTCTTTTCATCAAACGGAACGAACTGATTCCCAACCTGGTTGCCGTACTAGAACAGTACACACAGTATGAAAAAGGTATACTGGAACAGATAACAGCCCTGCGCCAGTCGGTTAGTAACAACCCGAAAGATTACCAGAAGGACGACGATACCGACCGTATATTAAAAAAATTAATGGTACAGGTTGAGAACTATCCGGATCTAAAAGCGAACCAACAGTTTAACACGCTTCAATATTCGATCAACGAATGTGAAGAACAGATCGCTGCCGGCCGCCGCTACCTGAGTTCGTCCATCACCATCTATAACAACAGCGTAACCACCTTCCCCGGCAACATCATCGCCGGCATGAGTGGCATGCCTGTACACGAATGGGAACGGGCAACAGCCGAACAACGGGAAAAAATCGACGTTAAAAACATGTTCTCCAAACCCGGCGAATAAAGCCTGTTTTAGTATTTAAAATATAGGGCACACAGATTTCGCAGATTAACGCAAGAAGAACACAGATTATTTTTTTATAAATATTTATCTGCGTAAGTCTGCGTTTTCTGCGAAATCTGCGTGCCCTTCCGTTTATTTAATACCCTCCCCCCACTTATCGGATTATTGATTTTATCGATATGATATATAAATTATTCTGATTAACTTTGCGTGATTTGCAGCCGGAACAATAAGAAACCCGGCATAAAACAACGACTATCTGAATATGGCGAAAAAAGCGAATACTACCAAAGAGAGCAAGAGTAGTACGAAAGGTGCCCGGTGGAAAGCGGTAAAAGAATTCCTGTCACACGAACGGACCCGGTTCATTACCGGACTGGTCATCTCCATCATAACGATATATGTCGGGCTTGCGCTCCTCTCCTTCTTCTTTACCGGAGCAGCGGACCAGAGCAAAATAGAAAACGTACCCCTCGGCAGCCTGGTAATCAATAAAGGGTCAGTTGCCAACTGGACAGGTGTGCGGGGTGCTTATCTGGCCGATTTGCTCATGAACCGCTGGTTTGGCATATCCTCATTTATGATGCTGTTTTTCCTGGGTTCGGTAGGAGCCAAACTTATGAACCTCAAACGGGTAAACCTACTCAGAAGATTCCTGTTTTGTGCTTCTACACTCATCTGGGGATCGCTCTTTTTCGGATTCATTTTGAAATACTTCTACGAAGATACGTTCATTTATATGGGAGGCAGACACGGATATGAAATTTCCGAATGGATGACTGCCAACATCGGTATACCGGGAACGGTGCTTTTCCTTGTGGGTGCATTCCTGATCATTGCTATTTTCACCTCACCCCGTACCATTCCTTTCCTGCAAAAGTTATTTACTTTTGGCTGGCTGAAAAGAAAGAAAACACCGGATACTACAGAGGATGTACCGGACGGGGATAGTGCAGGCACTAATGCCGTACAAAAAGAATTTGACTGGAAAGAACCGGTAGAAGATATTTTTCCGGATGAAAATGAACCGGCAGAAAATCCGGCAGAGGACTATCACGACCCGTCTATGGATATCTATGCAACGCCGGATGATGTGACGGACGATAACTTCTCTGTCACCATAGCTCCCGGCGAAGACCCTTATGAACCGGAAGAGCCGGACCCTCAGCCTGCGGCAGGTGATGAACCTGCCGGAACCGAGTTTACGATAGAGGTACCACAGGGAGACGATGAACCGTTTGACGGCGACCTGCCCGATTACGATCCGAAACTGGACCTTTCGAACTACCGCAATCCCGGAGTCGAATTGTTAAGAAAATACGACAATGCTGATCACGCCGTGGATATGGAAGAACAAACGGCCAATCAGCGGCGCATCAAACAGACACTGGAAAACTTCGGTATAGGTATATCCTCTATCAAAGCAACAGTAGGCCCAACCATTACATTATACGAAGTAATACCCGAAGCCGGCGTACGTATTTCAAAAATCCGGAACCTCGAAGATGACATCGCATTGAGTCTGTCAGCACTCGGTATCCGTATCATTGCCCCGATGCCGGGAAAAGGTACAATCGGTATCGAAGTTCCCAACAAAGACCCACAGATTGTATCCATGCAATCAGTAATCGGTTCGCGCAAATTCCAGGAATGTAAATACGACCTGCCGGTAGCATTGGGAAAAACAATCACCAACGACATTTTCATGTTCGACCTGTGTAAAATGCCTCACCTGCTTGTAGCCGGGGCTACAGGACAAGGTAAATCGGTTGGTTTGAACGCAATCATCACTTCTTTGTTATATAAGAAACATCCCTCCGAATTAAAATTTGTGCTGGTAGACCCCAAAATGGTGGAATTCAGTATCTATTCGGATATAGAAAGGCATTATCTGGCTAAATTGCCGGATGCGGAGAAAGCGATCATCACCGATTTTACCAAAGTGATCCAGACACTGAATTCGCTTTGTAAATTAATGGACGACCGCTACGACCTGCTGATGAAAGCGCATACACGGAATATCAAAGAGTACAACGCTAAATTCATCAGCCGCCGCCTCAATCCATTGAAAGGACATGAGTATATGCCTTACATAGTAGTGATCATTGACGAGTTTGGCGACCTGATCATGACGGCAGGTAAAGAGATTGAGTTACCCATCGCACGTATCGCACAAAAAGCACGTGCAGTAGGTATACACATGATCATTGCTACACAGCGCCCGTCTACCAATATCATTACCGGTACGATCAAAGCGAACTTCCCGGCACGTATCGCTTTCCGGGTATCCTCGATGATCGACTCCCGCACCATTCTGGATTCGCCGGGAGCCAACCAGTTGATCGGACGGGGCGACCTGCTCTTCTCGCAGGGCAATGACATGATCCGGGTACAGTGTGCCTTTGTAGATACGCCGGAAGTAGAAGAAATTTCTACATTCATCGGCGAACAGGTAGGATTCGAAACAGCCTTCCAGTTGCCTGAATTTATAGGCGAAGGCGGAGGCGAAAATGCACCGGGAGCCGTAGACCTGTCAGACCGCGACCCGCTCTTCGACGAAGCAGCAAGGTTAATCGTAATCCAGCAGCAGGGATCGACCTCCCTTATCCAACGGAAGTTCTCAATCGGTTACAACCGTGCCGGACGACTCATGGACCAACTCGAAGCCGCCGGCATAGTAGGGCCCTTCGAAGGCAGTAAGGCGCGTCAGGTATTAATACAGGACGAGTATAGTCTGGAGCAGTTGTTGAATAGTTTAAAGTAAAGGTTCGTAAATAGGATGTCAGAGAGGTTAGAGGTTCGGCGTAGCGTCCTCGCTACGTCGCTAAGAATTGGTTAAGCTCCAGCTTCACGTGAGGCAGGAGCCTCACCTTTACAAACGACGTAGCGAAGACGCTCGCCGAACAAAACTAAAAATATAAAGTAATAAATAGAATAAAATAAATATGCGACAAAAACTAAATAGAATAAAATCACTCCTTACCCCCCCCTTAGGGGGCTGGGGGGTTCTCTTTCTACTCTCTTTCACACTCCAATCCGGCGAAACCATCATCGACCGGGCCGCCGAAGCCTACCGCAAAGCCGGAGGTATATCAGCCTCGTTCGTAATGAACAACAAATCTCCACAACAAGGGTATGCCGAAAGTTTCGAAGGAACAATTCTGATGAAAGGAGAAATGTTCGTATTGGAAACCCCGGATATGAAAAACTGGTTCAACGGCAGTACACTATGGAGTTACATGGAACATACCGAAGAGGTAAACGTATCCAGTCCTACCGGCGAAGACCTGCGTTTTACCAATCCGGCTATCCTACTTATGAATTACAAAAAAGATTTCACTGCCACCCATAAAGGAGAAGGGTCTGTAAACGGAAAGAAAACAGACAAAATAGAATTATTACCTAAAACCAAAGGCGACGTAACCAAAGTAGAACTCCAACTGGATAAGAATACCCATCTACCGGTTCGTGTAATTGTGGATATGCGTAATGGCTCAACAGGAACAATTACGATCAACGAAATAAAAACAAACATAAACTATCCAGACACCCGGTTCACCTTCAACCCGGCCGAATACCCAGATGCAGATATTATTAATTTAAGATGAATAAACAAGTAGTCTGGAAGTCATCAGCCCTACGGGCTTAGTAGTCAAGAAGAATACAAATATTATTACATTTCTACTTGACTACTAACGAACGAAGTGAGTGATAACTACTTGACTACTTAACTACTAAAAATAAAAAATTATGAATGCAATAACAGTAGAAAAAACCCGTTGCCTGATCATCGGTTCAGGACCTGCGGGATATACAGCGGCAATATATGCCTCACGTGCTAACCTCAGCCCCATTTTGTATGAAGGCATACAACCGGGCGGACAGTTAACAACAACTACCGACATCGAAAACTTCCCCGGTTATCCGGAAGGAATAAGTGGTTACGAAATGATGCAGGACCTGAAAAAACAGGCCATGCGCTTCGGTGCCGATGTACGCATCGGCATCGCAACAGCCTGCGACCTTTCACAAGCACCTTACAAGGTAACCATCGATGGAGAAAAATTAATTGAAACCGATACGCTGATCATCGCAACAGGAGCAACCGCAAAATACCTCGGACTACCGGATGAACAGAAATATGCCGGTATGGGTGTTTCAGCATGTGCTACCTGCGACGGATTCTTCTACCGCAAAAAAGCTGTTGCTGTAGTAGGTGGTGGCGACACTGCCTGCGAAGAAGCCTTGTATCTGGCTTCACTGGCAACAATCGTTTATCTGATCGTTCGTAAACCCTACCTCCGTGCTTCCAAAGTGATGCAGGAACGGGTAATGGAAACACCGAATATCAAAGTATTGTTCGAACACAACACAGTTGGCCTGTTCGGCGAAAACGGTGTGGAAGGCGCCCACCTGGTAAAACGAATGGGAGAAGAAGACGAAGAAAAGGTAGATATCGCTATCGACGGGTTCTTCCTGGCAATCGGACACCATCCTAACTCAGCACTTGTAAGTGAATGGGTAGAAACCGATGAAACCGGATACATCAAAACAGAAGGTGGTTCACCCAAAACAAATGTCCCGGGCGTATTTGCCGCCGGCGATGTAGCCGATCCCCATTATCGCCAGGCCATCACTGCCGCCGCCAGCGGCTGCAAAGCCGCCCTCGAAGCCGAACGGTATCTGTTGAATAACCCCCCAACCCCCTAAAGGGGGGGGCGGAGACAGTTATTTTTAAACCGTCCTTCTGTCCGCTATCCGATAGAGAATAATTACAAAAGCAGTGAGCCCAAGCACAAAAAATAAAACAAACAGTATCAAAAGAACCATCTCGCTAAAAATTGATGAGCCTGAGGTTCGGCGTAGGTTCGGCGTAGCGTCTTCGCTACGTCGTTTGTAAAAGTGAGGCTCCAGCCTCACATGAGCCAGGAGGCTCATCAATTTTTAGCGACGTAGCGAAGACACTACGCCGAACCTCAGAACAATAAAAATAAGAAAGTGATAAAGCGGATTACATTACTCTTATTCCTGTTTTTAACCCAACAAACCCAGTCAAATCCCCCCTTTAGGGGGTTAGGGGGTGAATTGGTGCCCAAACACGAAATCCGCGGTGTATGGCTCACTACAATCTACGGCCTTGACTGGCCCACCTTTCCTGTTACCAACGAACAAAGCCGTCAACACCAGCAACAGGAATTATTGGACATCCTTGATAAATTATACGAAGCCAACTTCAATACTGTTTTCCTACAGGTTCGTTTACGGGGCGATGTAATCTACCCCTCTGCCATCGAACCAGCCAGCCGGGTATTCTCCGGAAAATATGGAACCCAACCGGGATACGACCCATTGGCTTTTGCCATCGAAGAATGTCACAAACGAGGCATGGAATGCCATGCATGGTTCGTCACGTTCCCCGTCGGCACAGAGCAGGTGGTCAAACAACAGGGTCGCCAATCCATCGTAAAACGCAACCCCGGACTATGCAAACGCCACCTTGGCGAATGGTATCTCGACCCGGGAATACCGGAAACGACCACCTATCTTCAATCCATGGTTCGCGAACTGGTAACGAATTACAACATCGACGGAATCCATTTCGATTACATTCGTTATCCCGATAAAGCAGACCGTTTCCCGGACAAACCCACCTACAATAAATACGGAAAAGGCCGCCCACTGGCCCAATGGCGCAGGGAAAACATCAACCAACTGGTAGGTAAACTATATGATACGGTAAAAGAGGTCAAGCCTTGGGTACAGGTAAGCAGCGCTCCTTTGGGAAAATACAACCGGATCGAACGCAATCCAAACACAGGCTGGACAGCCTATGAAACCGTACATCAGGACCCGCAACACTGGATGCAGCATGAAAAACATGATATGGTAATACCCATGATGTATTACCTGCACGACGATTTTTTCCCCTTTGTAGACAACTGGATAGAAAACAACAACGGCCGTTTTATCGTTCCGGGACTGGGTATATACCGTTTAGAAAAAGAAGAAGCCGACTGGGAACTCAACGACATTACCGACCAGATAGATTACACCCGTCATTTTGGTGGAGCCGGATGCGTATTCTTCCGTACACGCAATCTGCTAAACAATACAAAAGGAATTTTTGATGAATTGAAAAATAATTACTACACATACCCGGCTATGCTCCCCCCCATGCCATGGATAGACGATACTCCCCCACCCACTCCCAACGAAATACGGGTAGAAAAAACAGGCGGAGAATTAAAACTCAGCTGGGATCCCCAACCGGATGAAACCGGGCCTTACACCTATACTGTATATTATTCGCAGCAAGGTGCTATCAATACCGCACTGCCACAACATATCCTTGCAACCGGTATACGAACCACAGAACTATACCTTCCCGTATCCGAAGATATAGAAATGGGACTTACATTTTGCATGACAGTGTCCACCCCGGCACGCATAGAAAGCGCCCCCTCCCCCGAAGCATTCTACTATTTATCCAAATACATTAAATAAAAATGAATGTCATAGTCATTCATCTGGTAGCCTATTGACTTTGCAGTTCTTCGCTTCTTTCCGAATACAAATCACTCATCCATATATAAGAGAAAAAAGCATTTGTTTCACTTTTCCATGCAGGCATTTTACAACTTATAAATCTGGTAACATCTTCACTATCTGCATTCTCTTTATAAGTAAACTCAAAATAGCCCCGCTCTTGCTCAGTATCTTCCAGTTCGCCATTTGACAGTAAATAATATTTAGCGACTAACTGACTTTCAAAAGGAGTCGTAATTTCAGTAATCCGGTTATACTTTTTCATACCCACTAGAGCCACTTCTTCATTCGTTAAAGTTTTACGACTTTTCAGAAAAAAGGCAGCAGGAAGATCACGAATTTCAGCTTCCATACTGAAATTCGCTCCGGGAGGTATCTTTTTTGATCCGGGAGGTAATAAAAATATAAATTCACCTGTAAGCAGAGACAGTTCAACCTGTGTTACAAATAGTATATCCTCTTTCACTTCTTTACCCTCTGGATGTGAACAATCCACTTCGATACTGTTATAAAAAATATGATTATTAGGCACCTGACAGGCAGCTTTGGAATACTTTTCCGACAACCCCTTCAAAAGACTATTTTCCAGTTTATCTTCTGCTGTAACTATCAATGATACATAATAACGTCCGAACGGTAATTTATCTTCCAGAATTGCAACCCCATCCTTAACAAACTCTTGAATATCAGTCTGTGATAAAGAGTAAAACTTTAAAAACCGCTCATCATCCAAAGCATGTACAATATAAACAAGATTGCTAATATTACCCATATTATAGTTTAATTCACTCACCACTTCACCATTAATTGTTGAAGTAGAATTGTTACCATTGGAACTTAAAACTATTTCAATTTTTAGATTGGCCTGCCAATCCTGAGGTATTTCAGGCTCCTCTGTTTCTTTAGTACAGGCAATACATAAACAAAGAATAGCCACAAATGGTATAAAAAGTTTATATCTTTTCATCTCTCTTTTTTAAATTAAGTTAGTAAATCTAATTTGGTAACAAAACCTAAAAGTAAATAAAACAACAATACTATAAA
>JAJQAZ010000181.1 GCA_021203545.1 Tannerellaceae bacterium
AATTGGAACTTTGTAAAGAATCAACATGTTAAACTTTAAACTTCTACAAAAATATGAATAATAAAAGAAGATTTATGTATAAGAGATCATATTTTATCTCTTTCTTACTCTCATTTCTTTTCTCTTTGAATATATATGCAACAGATGCTTCCGGGAAAATAACGATTACCCTTTCAAACATACCCTTGTCGGAAGCTATTGCAAAAATAGAAGCGGCCAGTCAGTATACTTTCTTCTATGATGTGAATAAAACCAATCTGGAACAACGTGTAAGCCTCAGGGCGCAGGAACTGGAGGTAGAGGATGCGATTAGCCGGTTACTGAAAAACACCGGTCTGACATTTAATATTACAAACCGGCAGATCGTTCTTATTCCCCGCCAACAGACCAATCCGGCGCTAACTCAAAAAACAGTTACCGGTACGGTAGTAGACGATATGGGCGATCCTGTTATAGGTGCCAATGTTGTTGAAAAAGGAACACTCAATGGCGTTATTACCAATATAGACGGAGAATTCTCTTTGACTGTTTCCGAAAATGCAATATTGCAAATCTCTTACATCGGTTATATCGCCAAAGAAGTGAGAGTAAAAAATCAGAGTATATTAAAAATACAGTTAAATGAAGACTCCCAGGCTTTAAACGAAGTCGTAGTCATCGGATATGGAGTAGTGAAAAGAAAAGACTTCACCGGATCCGTATCTTCAATACGTATGGAAGACTCACACATTGCCATGACCTATAATTTAACGGCACTGGAAGCAATTAAAGGAAATGTACCTGGGCTGAATATCGGGGCAACCAACCGTGCGGGAGTAGATCCGTCTATGCAAATGCGTGGGCAGAAGTCCATATCCGATTCGAATGATCCTTTGATTGTTGTGGATGGTGTTATTTATATGGGAAGCATTAGCGATATCAATCCGAATGATATTTCCTCTTTCGATATTCTCAAGGATGCCACTTCTGCCGCCGCATATGGTTCCCGTTCAGCGAATGGAGTAATTATAATTACAACCAAAAAAGGTAGAACAGGTAAACCCGTTATCACATTAAATGCTTCCGGAAGTTTACAAACCTGGATGAACCGCCCTGAATTAATGAAGGGGGAACAGTGGCTTGAATCCGTCATGGCCAGAAATAATAGTACAGACCTGAGTTGGTTGAAACAACAGGAGTTAGAGAATATGGAAGCCGGGCGCGAAACGAACTGGCTGGACGAATCTACCCGTACCGGTTGGATACAGGATTACCAGTTAGCAGTCTCCGGAGCGGGCGAAAAAATGAATTATTATCTCTCGGCTGCTTACTCAGAAAATAAAGCGGTAGTAGTAGGAGACAATTTTGACCGTATCTCGATTTTAGGAAAGATCAACACCGATATAACCGATTGGCTTCAGATTGGAGTAGACGCGGCCTATACAAAAAGAGATTATTCGGGTGTTGGAGCCGATCTGGAACAGGCTGCCAAAATGTCTCCCTACGGGGTTATGTACCGGGATGAAGAGAACAAACTCTTAGAGAAATTCCCCTATACCCAATCGGGCGTAAACCCCTTGTGGGCGGCATCCAGTGGAACAATTGATGATGAAGATATCCGTAACAACTACCGGGTAAATACGTATGCCGTAATAACTTTACCCTGGATAAAAGGATTAAGTTACCGGTTTAGTTATGCCCTGAATTCTACTACCGAACGCCGTTCTAGATTCCAGTACGAAGGTTTTTCCGTCAAAGAAGGGGCTTACGACGATGAATCCCGCTATTCGCCGGTGGCCATGCAGAATTTACTATCCACGGCAAATGGTTACATTGATAGCCGCACAATATCCACCTGGGTGTTAGATAATATCCTGACCTATACCAACACATTCGGACGGCACTCGGTAGATTTTACGGCGGTTTCAACCCGCGACCGCCGGGATTATGAAAAAATTGTAACAAAAGGTAGTGATTTCGCTGCTAATGGAAATACGATATTAGGTGTACATGGGCTATCCAGGGCAACTGTGCAAAAAGTAGAACAAACCAGAGACCGTCGTTCTAATATCGGTTACCTGGCCCGTGGCTCTTATTCGTTTGATGATCGTTATTTCTTTACAGCTTCTATACGCCGCGACGGAGCATCGGTATTCGGTGCAAACCAGAAATGGGGTAATTTCGTTGCCTTCGGTGGTGCATGGAAACCTACCAATGAATCATTTATGTAGGATGTAACATGGCTTGACAATCTGAAACTAAAACTATCGTGGGGTAAAAACGGAAATCAGGGACTTGATCCGTATAATACCCTTACAACGGTAAAAAACGGGTCTACAGGCGGACAACGTTATCAATTTGGTAACAGCAGTGATATTTTATATGGACTCCAGATGGATTATTTGGGAAATGCAGACCTGGGTTGGGAGGCCACTCAATCGTGGAACGGAGGTTTTGAATCGGCTTTGTTTGGTAACCGGTTATTTGTTGATATAGATGTTTATTTCTCAAAAACAACCAATCAGATTTTCAACCGGAATATCCCGGTAATGACCGGTTTTAAGGAGATCAAATCCACCATGGGCCAAATTGATAATAAAGGTATTGAACTCAATGTACGGACAGTAAACATCGAAAACCGCGATCTGCGTTGGGTAACAGGTGTTACTTTCTGGCTCAACCGCAACAAACTGGTTCATTTGTATGGTGAAGATCTGGACGGTGATGGTAAAGAAGATGATGATATATCCAACAAACGCTTTATCGGAAAACCATTAGGTGCTATTTATGGATATGTACAAGATGGAATCGTACAGGAATCGGATACCGAATATATGGCGAAGAACGGCGTTCAGCCGGGAGTTCCTAAATACAAAGACCTGGACGGCGATGGCGAAATCACTTCGGCAGACCGTGATATCTTAGGATACGAGTCACCCAACTTCTACTTAAACATGAGTAATACGCTTACTTATAAAAACTGGGACTTGTATGTGTTGATAACAGGAACGTTCGGGGGCGGAGGTTACTATATGAAGAGTAATACGGCAGCCTATATGAATAATGGCGGCGGATTCAATATCAACGGAATTTATGTACCTTACT
The DNA here is from genome assembly GCA_021203545.1 of Tannerellaceae bacterium. Taxonomy (GTDB): domain Bacteria; phylum Bacteroidota; class Bacteroidia; order Bacteroidales; family Tannerellaceae; genus UBA4116. Next base: position 3,085 of record JAJQAZ010000181.1, read on the forward strand.
GGACACCTGAAAATCCAAGCAATGTGTATCCGGCAGCTACCTTCAGCGGCAATAGCGATCGTTTCCAGGGACTACAGAACCGCGGATTTGTGAGGCTGCAGGACATTACACTTTCCTATACATTCCGTGAAGCGTGGGTGAAAAACCTCCACATTCAGAATCTGAAAGTATTTGCTACGGCGAAAAACCTGTTTACAATCACAAACTGGGAAGGAGGAGATCCTGAAGTAGGTATCGGTGTACGCGATAACACCTATCCGGTACTAACCTCTTTTTCTGTAGGTGCAACTATTAGTTTCTAATTATTAATACGATAAAGAAATATTTATGAAAAAGATAATTATAAATCACAGTCTATCGCTCATCCTGTCATTATTTATCTTTGTGGGTTGTGATGATGCGAACTTTTTAAAAGAAAAACCGGAAACGTTCTACACCATAGATAACATATTCTCGACTTCCGAACAAGTCGACCAGGCCCTTATCGCGTGTTATTCGCACATCCGGAGTATGTTTATTTTCAATGACGACAAAATTACCTTCCAGGCTTTTGCCGGAGGAAACGGAACGGATATGTTTGATGTGGCATCCATACGGCGCGAAAGTAGCTTTAATGATTATGGAATAATTACACCTTCTCATGATGTTTTTTATATTAATTACTCCCATTGGTATCAATTGATCTCAAAAGCAAATCTGGCACTTTACGGAGCGGAATTACCACAAATCATCTGGGCTAACGAAGAGGATAAAGCATATGCTATAGCTCAGGCCCGGTTTTTCCGGGCGTTTTGCTATCGTAATTTAGGCGAATTATACGGAGGTGTGCCTATCGTAGAAGAGATATATACGACTCCCCGTTATGACTTTGTACGGACTACCCGTGTGGAGACTTACCAGTATGCGATAGATGAAATGGAAGATATCCTGAACGATCTTCCCGAAACCACAGCTGTTGCCGGACGCCTGGTCAGAGGAGTTGCCCAGCATAATCTCTGTCAGCTTTATCTTGATAAAGGAGTGGCACTGGAAGAGGAGGGTAACTCTTCTGATGCACAGATAGCTTATCAAAAAGCCGTTTCTTATGGAGACATATTGATTAACGGATCGGTATACTCCTTAATGACTGAACGTTTCGGAAGCCGCAAAAATGAGCATCCTGATTATTATTATGCCAATACGGAAAACAACCAGGTACCCGAACGTCTCTATTCGGCTGCCGGTTATCCACTGGAAGGAAATGTATACTGGGATCTTTTCCAGGAAGGAAACCAGGATTACCAATTAGAAAATACAGAAGCAATCTGGGTGATTCAGGTTGATTATACAGCGTATAAAACTGAAGATGGAGACTCCCGTCTGGGATATTCCCGTAATTATGGTCCGGTATACCGGGATCCGTTATCGGCCCACCTGAATGGCCAGTTAGAAGATGTGGGCGGTCGTGGTATTGCTGTAGTTATACCCACCATGTACACACGCGATGTGATCTACGAAGGAAAATGGGAAAACGATATGCGTAATTCGGAAGCCGTATTTCGCAGAACATTCCTCGGAAATGTAGAATCTTCCGAATATTTTGGAAAGCCTGTACCCTGGGACGTCATTTATAAAGAAGGCGAGAGCCTGGATGCTGTAAATACTGCCGTATCCCAGTGTTTCCCCGTGTCATGCAAAATCGCGACTGACAAATACACCGGAGTGAACGATGGTGAGAACCGGAGTAACCTGTTCCGTGATGAATATATGATCCGTTTACCGGAAACCATTCTTTTACGTGCCGAAGCCAAAATGCGTATGGGTGATACCGGCGGAGCCGCTTCTGATATTAATCTATTGCGTGCACGTGCCAAATGTGGTTACATGGTACAGGCTTCGGATGTAAATGTAGATTTAATATTAGACGAACGGGCACGCGAATTGGTATACGAAGAACGCCGGTGGAACACATTGCTTCGTATGGGTGGAACCGTTGCCGTAGACCGTATTAAAAAATATGCCTACTGGGAAGACCCGCGAGCCACCCTGAACAAAAATTTCAACCTGTGGCCTATTCCACAAGTCGTTATTGATACCAATAAAGATGTTATTATGCAGCAAAACCCGGGATGGCAATAACAAATTGCTAATATTATAAATGAAAAAGAGGTGTGCCGGCAGACATACCTCTTTAAACTAATCTTAGTTACCATGAACATAAAAAATAGCCTGTTTTTGTTTGGCTTCATTCTCTCATTTGCCTGCGTGGCAGAGAAAAATACACCTATCAACCGTGAGGCATTGGTGAAAAGAAACAATCCGGAAGTTATAGTCTTTGATCCGTTAAGTTCACTTTCGGTAGGAAACGGTGAGTTTGCTTTCACGGTAGATATCACAGGCTTACAAACATTCCCGAAGGAGTACGAACAGGGCATACCTTTAGGAACCCAGGCCCAGTGGGGATGGTACAACTTTCCCAATCCTAAACAATTCAGATTTGAAGAAACGTTGAAAGAATTCGACTTCAGAAAAGGGCATCCGGAATCTTACCCTGTATTGAACCGGGAGAATACCCAACGGAACAGAGAGGCTGTCGAATGGTTCCGGGCCAATTCAAACCGTCTGCATTTGGGGCTTATCGGATTAGAATTGGGCGATGATATCCGGCCGGCTGATCTGCAATCAATTGATCAGGAACTGGATATGTGGAATGGGATCATCCACAGTCGCTTCTCTGTTGATAATGCGATATATAATATACAAACGGTTTGTCACCCGCGGCAGGATATGATAAGTGCTAAAATCACCTCATCAGAAACTCCGGTAGTAAACATACGCTTTGGTTATCCTACCGGGGCATTTGCAGATTTTGCCTGCAACCTGACAAAAAATGACAAACACAGTACTGTCATTATAAATCAAACAGATCAAAGTGCAACCCTGAAGCGTATTATAGATTCCACTATTTATTACGTAAAACTTGAATGGCAGGGCAGTGCTGTATTGACAGAAAAAGAAAAGAACTATCTGTTATTAACCGCTACCGGCCATAACTTATCTTTCAATTGCTCTTTTACAAATAAAATGCCTTCCGGGCTGACCCATTCTTTTGATGATACCCGGTTGGCGGCTGCTACTTACTGGCAGTCTTATTGGAAAACCGGTGCGGCAGTTGATTTTTCTCTTTGCACCCATCCTGAAGCCAACGAACTGGAACGCCGTGTAGTACTATCCCAATACCTGCTGGCGATACAAAGTGCCGGGTCTACACCCCCGCAGGAGACAGGACTCACTTACAACTCATGGTACGGAAAATTCCACCTTGAAATGATCTGGTGGCATCAGGCGCAGTTTGCCTTGTGGGGACGCCCGGAACTATTGGAACGAACACTTCCGTGGTACAACCGGGTATTACCTGTTGGCAGGGAGGTTGCCCGCCGTCAGGGATATGATGGAGTACGCTGGATGAAAATGACCGATCCGTCGGGTCTTGAATCCCCGTCTTCTGTTGGTCCGTTTCTGATCTGGCAACAGCCTCACATTATCTATTTCGCGGAATTGATCTACCGGCTCAATCCTTCCCCTGAAACCATAGAAAAATATTATCATCTGATCTGCGAAACAGCCGCTTTTATGTATTCATTCGCTATGTACGACGAAGCAGACGACCGGTATATTCTGAACGGAATCATTCCGGCACAGGAAACACTCCGGCCGGAAACAACTATTAACCCTCCGTTTGAACTCTCTTACTGGTATTTTGGTATGCAACTGGCACAACAATGGAGAGAACGAGCCGGCGAACCCCGTAAACCGGAATGGGATACACTGATTAATAAACTATCGGTATTGGCAGAGAAAGACGGACTCTATCTGGCTGCGGAGTCAACCCCCGATACCTATCAGAATATAAGTCTAACATCCGATCATATGGCAGTATTGGGAGCGTATGGCATATTACCGGATTCCGGACTTTTTGAAAAAGAGATCATGCGAAATACACTCCATTGGATTTGGGATAACTGGAACTGGGGTCATACCTGGGGATGGGATTTCCCGATGATTGCCATGAACGCCGCACGTATGGGCGAACCGGAAAAAGCCGTAGGAGCCTTGTTAATGGATAAGCGAACAAACACCTACCTGTTAAACGGACACAATTATCAGAATGAAGGTCTGCGTATCTACCTGCCGGGTAATGGAGGCTTATTAACAGCTATCGCCATGATGTGTGCCGGTTGGGATGGTTGCGAAATATATAATCCCGGATTTCCGGACAACGGCGAATGGAATGTAAAATGGGAAGGATTAGCCCGAATGCCTTAATTATAAAAAATACATTATATTGCGGATAATAAATTAATATTTTGATCATATGAAATCAATTAAGTCAATTGTATTTACACTTCTCTTAGCCGTTTGCTATACATTTACTGCTGCGGAAAACAAACCATACGGCCTGTTGACTGATCTGGTAGAACATACCGGTTGTACATGGAATAACGGATATGCCTCCAACGTTCCGGTGTGGAATATGGAGGAAGCCACAGAATCACTGCAATATGTAAAAATCGGCTCGGCTTATCCTACCTTTAGCTGGATTGTTCCCGGAAATGCGCACGCAACTTATCAGACTTTCTGCAGAATCATAGTAGCTGATAATATGGACGATGCAACTATGGGAAAAGGAAATATCTGGGATAGCGGAATGGTTGAAAGCAATAAATCAACATCCGTTTTGTTTGGAGGAAATGCCCTGCAACCGGAGAAAAATTACTTCTGGCGGGTAAAGACCATTACGAACACAGGTGGAGAAAGTGAATGGTCGGATATTAAAGCGTTCCGTACCGCAGAGCAAATGAAAGAATATACAGCCGCTTTTTATCCACAGATAAAAGAAATGGAGCATCCTGTGGCAATAAATAAAGTCAGCCACAACACAACACTTGTTGACTTTGGAAAAGATGCTTTTGGACAGTTAGTTGTGAATCTCACTTCCGGAACCGGTAGGGATACAGTCATTATCCACCTGGGCGAATCTCTGTCCGACGGGAAAATAAACAGAAAACCGGGTGGTACCATACGCTATCACCGGTATGTGTTAGGTTTAATGAAGGGAACCCATACATACCGCATAAAAATTAAAAAAGACAGACTGAATACCCGTCCGGTAGCCGTTCCTATGCCGGATTATATAGGAGAAGTTTTGCCTTTCCGGTATTGCGAAATTGAAGGATATGAAAAAACACCGGTTCTTTCGGATTTTGTACGCGAATCTGTTTATTATCCGTTCGATGAATCGGCCTCCTTTTTTCAGTGCAGTAACGATACATTAAACCAGATATGGAACCTGTGTAAATATTCTATCAAAGCAACATCGTTTGCCGGTATTTATGTAGATGGCGACCGCGAACGGATTCCCTACGAAGCCGATGCACTGATCAATCAACTGTGCCACTATGGGGTAGACCGTGAATACTCCATGGCACGCCGTTCTCACGAATATCTGTTAGAATATCCTACCTGGCCTACCGAATGGATATTGCAGGCTGTCCTAATTGCCTGGAATGATTATATGTATACAGGCGATAGCCGTTCTTTGCGGGCCAATTATGATATATTAAAAGCTCGTACACTACTTTCTCTACGGGAAAAAAACGGCTTGATAAGTACAACGACAGGGCTTATAACTCCCGAAGTACTATCCTCTGTTCGCTTTAACGGACAAATAAGAGATATCGTAGACTGGCCGCATACCGGTATCCTTGGTTTAAATAAGCAGGAGGGAGGCGAGGCAGACGGATTTGTCTTTACCGATTATAACGTGGTAACCAATGCCTATCACTACGAAGCCCTCAAACTGATGTCCGGGATCGCACAGGTTATCAATCTGCCTGCTGAAGCAACCTGGTTCGAAAAAGAAGCCGCTCAATTTCTGTCCCGTTTTAACAAGACTTTCCTGAACAGACAAGCCGGTTACTATGTGGATGGCGATACAACCCTGCACGCCTCTTTACATGCCAATATGTTTCCTGTAGCATTCGGAATGGTACCATCCGGCAGAATCAAGAATGTACTCGAATTTATACGTAGCCGTCAGATGGCTTGCAGCGTATACGGCTCGCAGTTTCTGATGGATGCTCTGTATGAAGCTGCGGATGCGGAATATGCCCTTTCGATGTTGACCAAAACGGACGACCGTAGCTGGTATAACATGATCCGGGTGGGTTCCACAATCTCTTTGGAAGCGTGGGATAATAAATACAAACCCAACCAGGATTGGAACCATGCCTGGGGAGCCGTTCCGGCAAATATCATCCCCCGCAAACTGATGGGGGTTGAACCCTTGCAACCCGGTTTCGACAAAGTCCGGATCAAACCGCAACTGGCCACTCTTGCCTGGGGAAAAGCAACTATCCCCACAATCAAAGGAGAAATACAGATGGAAGTGGAAAATCAAAACAACAAATATTGTATGCAGGTGACTATTCCGGCCAATATGGAAGCAGATGTATATTTACCTCTTCCAGCTAAAAAATACAACATACAAACCAACGGCCAGGTACAGAAAGCAATCCCCGTAAAAGGAACTCCTTTCCTTTCCCTCGGAACCCTGCCTTCCGGTAGGTATACAATCGAAATGACATATCCGTGAACATAATAAAAACAAAATGTTATATTGTCTTTTTGCTATTTAAACTCCGTGAGAATCGTTTATTCCGTAGTCCGG
>JAJQAZ010000052.1:0-25499 GCA_021203545.1 Tannerellaceae bacterium
ATCAGTAATATTCTATTCGTTTGATAATTATTGCGTATTCGTTTATCAATTGTCAAACGAATACGCAATAATTATCAAACGAATGTGTAACAATTGTCAAACGAAAAAATCCAGTACATAAGTTTAGGAACTTTCTTGCATGGTTTTGTAAGACTCCGTTTTGATTTTAGATTTAATATATAGGTTTAATCTCCCCGCTCTAACGTTTATACATATATTTTTTAATTTTAATCCTGAAAGGATTGAATGTCAATACCCCGCAAATGAAGCCTTTGCTCACTGGTGTTATTCCGCCCCTGATAAGGGGCTGTTAAGTTCAGCCCACGGCAGAATGAGCGTAGCGAATGGCACCGTGGGTTAATATGTTCCACATTTATTCGGGCTGAAGGTCCAGCATAATCATATATAAACTTAAATAATAGGGTTACCTCCGGTTCTTTTCATACTATGTTGCTCCTACGGAGCGAAATATTCTATTTATCATCCAAATCCCAGCGTTGCCGGGGCCTAAGACAGAATAGACCTACGGCCTGAAAAAATAGGTTGATTATTCCTACACCAAAGGAGGGTACTTGGTTAAAGTACCCTCTCTATCGATAATTGGTCTAAATTTATGAGAATTGTATTTTAAAATGGAATTAACCAGATCTTCCCTTTTATACCTCCCGTACCAAAGGGAAAGCCTCAGTTAAAATGTAAACGTATAATTGTAATTCCACATTAAATAATCAATCAATAATTGAAATAAGAAACAGAATTTTTTACTGTCTTTATTTCTTATATTACAAGATATATAAACTCTTAATATAATCAACAATTTATTGAAGAAGAGTAGGGGATTAGTAATGTTTTGGTAAATCGGATTATTTTTAAATAGTTTATTATTAGTGTTTTATTGTCTTTGTATTGCGCTTTTTGGTAAGTCTGCTTTAACACGATAAAAAGGTTTAGAAAGTGTTAATTCTTCTGATTTATTAAAATATCTTTCTGTTTTTTAGATATTGCGAACTCAAAATGGATATATTTGCATAAATATCATAGAATGAAATTCAGGCTACTACTATATTTATTTATTATACCATGTTTTACACTATCTGCCTCTTTTTCTCCGGGTGTGGATAGTTTGTTGCTGGAACTGGACGAAGTATTAGCTTCAAAGGTTTACTACATGGCACGCAAAGAACAACGGTTAGCCCGGATGAAAGCCGCTCTGACCAGAGAGGTGTCTTATACCAAACAGTTTGAAATATGTTATGATATCATAGAGGACTATAAAAGTTTCTCGTACGACTCGGCTCTTATCTATATTGACCGCAATATGGATATTGCCAGTAGAAAGATAAACCGGGAATGTGAAATCCGCACCATGTTTCAGTATATATTTGTACTTTCATCGGCCGGTTTGTTTCGTGAAGGGGAAGAGGTTCTTACAAAAATACCAAAAGAGGAATTATCCGCAGATTTACTGGTAGATTATTTTAAATGTCAGCTAAAATTCTATTCCAATCTCCGGGACTATCTGAATGATTCGCGCTTTGGGGTTACTTATATTCCTTTAATAGATAATCTGATAGATTCGGTGTATGTACATCTTCCGACAAGTTCCCCGGAAAAACTGTATTATGAATCTATTATAGTAGGAAGAAGCGGAAAAGTTGATGAGGCAATAACGTTGACCGAAATGTATATCCGTACACTCCATGAGGAAGCACACGAATATGCTAAAATGAATTTTCATCTGTCAAGCCTTTATCATCAGAAACAAAATTACGACCAGTGGGCTATGCATGTGATCCGGGCTGCAATAGCTGATACCCGGGATGCTGTTACGGAAAATCTGGCATTACTCACACTGGCCGGATGGTTGTATGAGAATAAGGATATTGAGCGTGCGTATGTATATATCCAGGCAGCTCTGCATGATGCAAACTTTTATAATGCCCGTTTCAGGAATCTCCAGATCGCCCGTACCTTACCGATTATAAATGAAGCGTATCAGCAGCATAAGGAACTACAAAGTAAACAGCAGAGGTTTGCACTGGTAATTACCTCAACTTTTTTCATTTTGTTATTGCTTACGGTGCTTTATTTATATAAACAGATGAAAACATTGCGACGTATCCGTCGCAAATTGGACGAATCCAATGGGCATTTGGAAGAAATGAATGAACGGTTGAATAGTTTAAATCATGAACTCACGGAAGCGAATCTGGTAAAAGAAGAATACATAGGACATTTCATGGACCTTTATTCGGGTTACATTGCCAAAACGGAAGAGTACCGGAAAATGATAAATAATAAGATTGTAACCAAACGTTTTGATGATTTGTTGAAGCTAACATCTTCAGGCCGGGGTAAAGATTCGGATGTAAAAGAGTTATACAATAATTTTGACGAAGCTTTTTTGAATATTTATCCGGGATTTGTAACGTCTGTAAATAATCTCTTAAAAGAAGAAGAACGATTTGAAATAAAGAAGGGGGAATTATTGAATACCGAACTCCGGGTATTAGCTCTTATACGTCTGGGCATAACAGACTCTGCCCGTATTGCTGATTTCCTTCGTTGTTCTGTGCAGACAGTTTATAACTATCGCAGTAAAATAAAAAAGAAAGCAATCCGTGAGGATGTGGATATAGAAGAACAGATCCGGAAAATCGGTTCTTATTTACAGCCGGTTCAATAATATAAAAGTTGTTATTTCTTTCTTCTGGCTACTTCAATACGTATCATTTCAAGTTCTCTGCCTGTTTGCCCGGCTACTGATGTGTTTTCTTCTGCCCGCCTTATCAGATAAGGCAGAATATCCCGGATAGGGGCGTATGGCATGTACTTGGTCACATTGTATCCCTGCGCAGCCAGATTAAAAGAGATATTATCACTCATACCCAGTAATTGTGCAAAGTGGATACGCGGATCGTCTTTTTGTAATCCTTTTTTCTTGATTAATTCTGCCAGCTTATAATTACTCTGTTCGTTGTGGGTACCCAGAAAGATTTCCATTCTATCGATGTGGTCCATAACAAAAGCTACTCCGGTATCGAAATTTATATCCGTAGTCTCTTTATCTTTACAAATTGGGTCAGGATATCCCATTAAGTTTGCACGGGTTCTCTCTTCTTCCATATAGGCGCCCCGTACAAATTTAACACCGGGATAATAATTGTTGTTTTCGGCATCTTCATAAATCTGATACAGGTAAGGCAAGCGGTCGTGACGATACATCTGTAACGTACAGAAAACGATGGCTCTTTTTTTGTTGAAAACCCGCATCGCTTCCTCTGTTAACCGGTCAATTATATTTTGAAAGCAATAGTCTTCTGCATCTACCAGTATGCGTACATCCTGTTCATATGCCCTTTGGCAGAGTGCCATGAACCGTTCTTTGAATTTCCTGAACTCCACAATCTCTTCAATAGATAGCTTATCCTGTTCTCCGGATGCCTTTTGTAATAACTCTTTGAAAGTAAGTGTAGAGGGTTTAAAAACGGCAAAGGAGTTACTTGCTTTGTTTTTGGCCGCAAAATCAATAGACCGTAAGGTTTCTTTAACTATGGATTCTATTCCTGCCGTACTTTTTTCTCCTTCAGCGGAATAATCGAGCGCTGTGCGGATATTGTATTTCATCAGTAAATCAATATACCGCCTACAGTTTTCAAGCGTTTCGCCACCTACAAACTGTTTATATAAGGTTGGTTTAATAATCCAGCCTAAAGGGAATCTGACTTTAAGAGCCGTAAAAGTGGCTATCTTAGCACACTTAACTACCCAGGGGTATTTAAGCGTGCTAAAGAGCCAGTATGCATTTCGCAATTCTGCGTTTGATTTATAGGAAAATGCGATTTCGGTATTAGTAAAGTCTAACATAGTTGGGTCGTGTTTTTACGTTTTAACTATTGTTTTATTCCTCTCCTAAAAAAGGATAGGTATAATAAGTAGGGGGAACCAATGCCTCTTTTATTGTCCGGGCATTTGTCCAGCGGATCAGATTCAACGGGCCTCCGGCTTTATCGTTTGTGCCCGAAGCACGTGAACCTCCAAAAGGTTGTTGTGCAATAACAGCGCCGGTCGGCTTATCATTAATATAGAAGTTGCCGGCAGCATATTTTAATTTATTAAACGCTGTTTGTACGGCATACCTGTCATGGGCAAATATAGAACCGGTAAGCGCGTAAGGTGATGTATTATCACACAGTTCAAGAGTCTCTTCGTATTTGTTATCGTCGTATATATAAATAGTAATAACCGGTCCGAATATCTCTTCCGTCATGGTTTTGAAATAGGGGTTTGCAGTTAATATTACAGTGGGTTCAATATAGTAACCTACGGATTTATCCCCTTTTCCTCCGAACAGAATTTCCGCATCAGAGGCTGCTTTTGCATGGTTTATATAGTCCATGATATTATCGAAAGATGCCTCATCAATTACTGCGTTAATAAAGTTTGTAAAGTCACGCACATCCCCCATTTTAATCTCTTTCAGCATATCACCTACCAGATCTTTTACCTCGTGCCAGAGCGAGGCCGGAATATAAGCCCGGGAACCGGCGGAACATTTTTGTCCCTGGTATTCAAAAGCACCTCTTACAATTGCTGTTGCCACTTCGGGAGCAGAAGCGGAAGGATGTGCAAAAATAAAGTTTTTCCCGCCTGTCTCTCCTACAATCTTGGGATAGGATTTGTAGTTGCCCAGGTTTTCACCGATTTGTCGCCACAGCGTATTGAAAGTGGATGTAGAACCGGTGAAATGGAAACCTCCCAGATCACGGCTTTGTGTAACAACTTTACCAATTACGCTACCCTGTCCGGGAATAAAGTTAACCACTCCGTCCGGAAGTCCGGCTTCTTTAAATATCTTCATCAGCAGATAATTAGAGTGTATGGCAGTTGTAGAGGGTTTCCATACGGCTACATTTCCCATCATGGCTGGTGCCAGGTTTAAGTTGGCAGCTATAGAGGTGAAGTTAAACGGAGTGAGCGAGAACACAAACCCTTCCAGTGCCCGGTATTCCATTCTGTTGAGAATACCTTTTTCAGAATAAGGCTGGTCTGAATATATTTCGCCGGCATAGAAGGTACTGAACCGTAGAAAATCAATTAATTCGCAGGGTGCATCAATCTCTGCCTGCATCGGATTTTTACTTTGTCCCAACATAACAGACGCATTCAGCAGATAACGATATTTGGTTGAAATAAGTTCTGCGATGCGCATCATAACCGAACCTCTTTCTACCCAGGGTAGTTCAGACCATTCTTTATGTGCTTTCATAGAAGCATCAATAGCCATTTGAACCTCTTCTTCTCCGGCTTTATGATAAGTGGCCAATACATGTGCATGATCGTGTGGCATGACTACTTTACCGGTATTGCCTGTACGAACTTCTTTACCACCGATAATTAAAGGAATGTCCCATTCTTCGGAGGCTGTTTGCTCTAATGCTTTTTTCAAAGATTTTTTCTCCTGACTGCCCGGTGCATACGTGTATACCGGTTCATTCTCCGGTTTGGAGAATTTAAAGATGGCATTGTTCATGATTCGTTTTAATTAAGTTTATTATTCTATTTTCATTAGTTTGGTAAACTTAGTTATAAAAATAGTTCATTTTTTTGAAATGAACTATTTTTGTATTATTATAGAGAAATATTGTATTAAATTTCGTCCAGATGCTGCGACCATACCAGTTTATCGGTATCATATCCCAATGCCTGTGCTTTGCTGATATATTCTTCTTTTATCTGTTGTGGTAATTCCGGTTTGCGGGATAATATCCATAAATAATTATGGTTTTTACCGGCAACCAATGCATATTGATAATCCGGATCTATAGCTACTACATTGTAACCGGCATAGAAAGGACCGAAGAAAGAAACTTTTAATTTGCCTACATTGGGCGAATCTACAAATTTTGCTTTCCCTACGGATTCTACATGCTCTTTTTTCTTTACATTGTATCCCCGGTTTACCACTTTTACAGTGCCGTCTTCATTCAAAGAATAGTCTGCTGTTGCATTGATTATATTCTTTTCGAAGTGAAAATCCATCCGTGCGATCTCATACCAGTGTCCGAGATATTTATCCGTATCGAATGGCTGAACGGCTGTAACTCCTTTGGGAATGGTTTTGCAGGAATTCATCACCAGGAGAGTTCCCAATGCCAGAATAGAACCTCCTACTAATAGGGATGTATTTTTATTCTTTATCATCTTACTATAAATTGTTTTTACCCTTTTATAAAAAACATGGGAGCGATATTGTTCCTCCCGGAATGGTTTTGTTGGATTAATTAATAGTTTTAAACGCTTTAAACCAAAGAAATGGATAATTGTTTATAGTCTGGTACCAAATACAATCGTGGAATGAAAGATCCCCGTACTTTATACAGATATTTTTTATATGCTTCGTTAGTGTTGATCGGGATAGTAATAGGTGTGGCTGTCCGGCATTATTATCATATGCCTATTGAAGAAACCATTAATATTGTGGATCTGGCAACGCTGGTTGTAACGGTTTTCCTGGCGGTATACATTCCGGAAGTACTGAACCGTAAAAGTGAAGTGCAAAAAGATAAAAAGGATTTGATAGAAAAACGTATCGAGGAATTACAATCACTGTATCGAAGAGTAAATTTATTGATACAGGGAGAAGAGCCCATCAATCCAAAAGACTTTTTAGTGGTTCAGAACATATTGGATGTGGCGCAGCATAAACTGGAAACATTGATTACTTTATTGACCTATGCGGAAATGCATACTTCTTTTGCTGATGAAATAAATACTTTACGAAGCCTTAGCAAACAGCATCAGGAGCTTTTATGGGTGCAACAGGAACCCAAAGAGGACTTTACCTATCCGGACGATATCCAGCAACGGGAAGAAAAATTGTATAATAAAATAGATAAAGCCACCTGTTTATTGATTTTTAAGATCAGTGAAGCCTAAGTATTCCAGAGCCTGCTGTATATAGTTTTGCTGCCAGTCGTCCGGTTTCAGGATGGTTTCGTTCCAGCAGATCAGATCCAGGTCTATAGGGATACTGGAGTTTGTTTTATCATCCGGTATTCTACCTAATTCCTTCTCAGTGTTTTTCAGAAAATCAATTGTATCCTCCAATGAGTATACTGTACAGCCTGTAGCTACCCGGTTCAGATAATCGGCAGCGTATGGATCGGGAGGAAAAGGAGACGTAATAACCGGATGGGAGAATGCTATTTCTTTAAAAAAAGAACATAACAATCCGGATGCCTTTTCCATATTGGCCTCCCTGTTCCGGTTAGATCCTAACGTAATGATGTATTGATTCAGATTTTCCATAATACAATGCGGTTACAAAGCTATTAAAAAGATTGGTATGCGGTTTTGCAATTGTTTGTTTTTCTTATAAAATGCTCTTAGAAGCCGCATTACAAGGTCTAAATACCTATTTGTAGGTATTGGGTATCCCTGCTATTCAAAGTATCTTTGTGAAATAAATAACAAACATGAAACTATCAGAACTTCATACAGGTGATAAAGGGGTCATTGTAAAGGTGACAGGGCGGGGGGCTTTCCGGAAACGCATCATAGAGATGGGTTTTATACGTGGAAAAGTGGTAGAAGTAATTCAGAATGCCCCATTAAAAGACCCGATCCATTATAAAGTAATGGGATATGATGTTTCTTTACGTAACAGTGAAGCCGCTTTGATAGAGGTAGTGAGTGTTTCGGAATTTATCCCTTCTGAAATTCCTGTTGTGCCCAGAGGAGTACCGGATAGTTCTATCATCCCGAAATCCGTACAGGATCTTCAATCCATTGCATTGGAAAAGAGGAAGACGATTAATGTCGCACTGGTTGGTAATCCCAACAGTGGAAAAACGTCCCTTTTTAACATGGCTTCGGGTGCCCGGGAACATGTGGGTAATTACAGTGGCGTTACGGTGGATGCAAAAGAAGGGTATTTCAGGCAAAATGGTTATACGTTTAAGATTGTAGACTTACCGGGTACCTATTCTTTATCCCCATACTCGCCGGAAGAACTGTATGTAAGAAATCATTTAAATAAAGAACACCCGGATGTGGTAATTAATGTAGTGGATTCTACTAATCTGGAACGAAACCTGTATCTGACTACCCAATTGATCGATATGGATGTCCGGATGGTGATTGCGCTGAATATGTATGATGAACTGGAGCGGAAATGGAATAAACTTGATCATGACTCGCTGGCGGGAATGATTGGGGTGCCGATTGTGCCTACTATCAGTAAAACCGGATTTGGTATAGAAGAATTATTCAACCGGGTTATTAAAGCATACGAAGAAGAAGACCCGGTAATACGTCATATCCATATTAATTACGGGGAAGAACTGGAAAAAGGTATCCATACGGTTCGTGCTGCTATCAAAGAGAACGGAAATTTATCGCACCATTACTCCAAACGCTATGTGGCTATTAAACTACTCGAAGGAGATTGGGAGTTTGAAGAGTTAGTGAAAACATTGCCGTCGCCGGAACCTATTCTGGATAAATGCCGGCAGAGTGTTACCCAGATAGAAGATATTCTGAAAGAAGATACGGAAACTGCATTTACTAACGCCCGTTATGGTTTTATTTCCGGTGCCTTACTGGAAACCTATGAAGCAAATACGATACAGGAAACCTCTAAAACACAGTTAATAGACCTGTTTGTAACCCATAAACTACTTGGATTCCCTATTTTTATTCTTTTCATGTGGCTCATGTTCGAAACTACTTTCCGTTTAGGAGAGTACCCTATGGGTTGGATTGAGGACCTGGTACAATGGTTTGGGAAACTGGTAGAGGGCTTTTTGTCTGATGGCATGTTGAAAGACCTGTTAGTAGACGGTATCATCGGTGGGGTAGGAGGTGTAATCGTCTTTCTTCCGAATATCCTGATATTATATCTGTTTATCTCGTTTATGGAGGATTCCGGTTACATGGCCCGGGCCGCCTTTATTATGGATAAACTGATGCATAAAATGGGATTGCACGGTAAATCGTTTATACCTCTGGTAATGGGCTTTGGATGTAATGTACCGGCAATTATGGTAACGCGAACGATCGAAAGCCGCAATAGCCGGATGATCACCATGTTAGTTAATCCGTTGATGAGTTGTAGTGCCCGTTTCCCGGTATATGTTTTACTGGCAGGAACCTTTTTTGCAAAAAATGCCGGAACAGTAGTATTGGCTTTGTATGTAACCGGTATTATCCTGGCTGTTTTAATGGCCCGTTTATTCCGCCGCTTTTTGTTCAATGAAGAAGATGTTCCGTTTGTAATGGAGTTGCCTCCTTACCGGATGCCTACTACCAAATCAATCCTGATCCACATGTGGGAAAAGGCAAAACAATATCTGCGCAAAATGGGGGGAATCATACTGGTTGCCTCTATTGTCATCTGGTTCCTGGGATATTTCCCGGCCAATCAGGCAATATCCGATAGTTTTGCCGAACAGATCGCTTATGTGGAACAGAGTTATATGGAAGACCAGGAAAAGGAAGAAATGATAGAAGAACTGGAACGGCAGGAACACATTGTGCTGAAACAAAATTCTTATATCGGACGTCTGGGACAGCAGATAGAACCTGTATTCGCGCCTCTGGGATTTGACTGGAAAATCAGTGTCGGTTTGCTGACGGGTATGGCTGCAAAAGAAGTTGTAGTAAGTACATTGGGGGTATTATATACCGGTGATGAAATAGAAGGGGACGACGAAGAAGCTACCCGTATATTAGGCGAAAGATTGAAAGCAGACCGTACTCCGGACGGTAAACCTGTATTTACGCCCCTGGTTGCATTAAGCCTGATGTTGTTTGTATTGATCTATTTCCCGTGTATCGCAACAGTAACTGCTATAGCCAGGGAATCTCATTCATGGAAATGGGGAGCATTTGTTGTTGTCTATTTCTGTATATTAGCCTGGGTAGTCTCGTTTGTGGTTTACCAGGTAGGGAGTTATTTTCACCTTTTAGGAAGTTAAAGCTTATGTGGCAGGAAATCATTGTATATATAATCGGAATACTCACCCTATTTTATATAGGTATGAAAGTATATGGCTTCATTCAATCAGTTAAACAACCGGCAGAAAAAAATAGGCCGGTCTGTAGCGGTTGTTCCGGTTGCCGGGTTAAGAGTCAGGTAAATAATACAAATCGCCGGCTCTAATTAACTATTTTTCATTTTTACTTTTTCATTTAAAAGGAATTCCTATCCCCTGATAAACGAAGCCAAGGTCTGTTAACTCCTGGCGGTCATAGATATTTCTGCCGTCAAATACCACCGGATGTGACATTACTTTTTTGATCACTTTCCAGGAAGGGAGGCGGAACTCTTTCCATTCGGTGAGTAACAACAGGGCATCTGCATCCATTGCGGCATCATAAATATCTTTTGAATAATAAATCCGGTCTTCAAACAGGCGTTGTGTCTTCTCCATAGCAACCGGATCATATACTCTTACTTTGCATCCGGCTTCCAGCAGGTGGTGTATAATTACCAAAGATGGAGCTTCCCGTATATCATCTGTTTCCGGTTTGAATGCCAGGCCCCAGATTGCAATAGTTTTACCGGATAAATCGTTTTGATAATAGTCGCCAAGTTTTTTGTATAAGATGGTTTTCTGGTTATCGTTTACCTCGTCCACAGCTTTTAATATACGCATCGAATATCCTTGTTCTTCAGCCGTATGAATCAGAGCTTTCACATCTTTAGGGAAACAGGAACCGCCGTATCCACATCCCGGATAGAGAAATTTGTTTCCGATTCGAGCATCAGCCCCAATCCCTTGCCGGACCATATTTACATCTGCTCCAACTATCTCGCATAGATTGGCCACGTCATTTATAAAACTGATACGGGTAGCCAACATTGCATTGGCTGCATATTTGGTCATTTCGGCAGAGGGAATATCCATAAAAATTACCCGGAAATTGTTCAAAAGGAACGGGCGGTATAGGCGGCTCATCAGTTCGCGTGCTTTCTCTGACTCCACACCTACCACAACACGGTCGGGACTCATAAAATCCTTGATTGCCGCCCCTTCTTTCAGGAATTCAGGGTTCGAAGCGATATCAAACGGAATATCAACCCCTCTCTTTTGTTGTACTTTCAGTATAGTCTCTTTAATCTTTAAAGAAGTTCCCACCGGAACGGTACTTTTAGTAACTATCAGTAAATAACCCGTCATGTTTTCTCCGGCCTGTCCGGCAACAGCCAGCACATGCCGCAGGTCGGCACTGCCGTCTTCATCCGGGGGAGTTCCAACAGCACAAAACAGCACCTCTATATTTGCAAGGCATTCGTTCAAATCAGTCGTAAAATGAAGCCGGCTGGCCTGAAAATTACGATTCACCATCTCTTCCAGGCCGGGTTCGTATATCGGTATAATTCCTTGTTGCAGACCTTCAATCTTCTTTTGATCGATATCCACACACCATACCTCAGTACCCATTTCCGCAAAACAGGCCCCGGTAACCAACCCAACATATCCGGTACCGACAATCGCTATTTTCATATCTTCATTTGTTATTACTACACAAAGATAAAGATTATAATTCAGCAATAAAAACTATGGTTATTTGCAGATATATAACTTTATTACATACATATACTATACAACTTACCGGATTATTATATCTTTGCAGCTCTTTATAAATACAGAATAATTTGAAACTCTGCTTGTTGAAATATATGCGTTGGTTTATTCCCGTACTTTATATATTGTACTATGGGAATATTATCTTCTTTTCTCATGTGCATATAGAACCCACCGGAATGTATATTCACTCCCATCCGGCAAAAAAATCAACATCCGGAGAACAACATTCACATAAAACGTTATTAGAAATACAGTTTTTTAGCGAGCTGTCATCTTTTCAAATGGATGATAGCAGCGATATAAGTTATATTTTATACCCTTTCTTCTATTTAGTAGCATTCATTACTTCTATTTACATTATACGTCATACAAAGACTTTATTTGAATCTAATTCTTCACGGGCACCTCCTGTTATTGCCTGATCTTTCTGTTTTTAATCCTTTATTACATATCTATTAAAATAACCAACTGGAATTCAAAAATGAATAAACTATTTTTGTTGTTCGTGGGAGTCTGTCTTTCATGCTTCCTGTGGGCGGATGATACGCCTGTATTAAATACTTCAGACACTAATGTGGTAGGCCATGTGCTGGATAAAAGAACCGGCGAACATTTACCTTTTATCAATATATATCTTCAGGGTACAACTATCGGTACGATGACGGATGCAACCGGGCATTATTACCTGAAGAACCTACCGGAAGGAACTTTTACCATTGTAATGAAATCGGTGGGGTATAAAACCCTTGAGAAAAAAGTAACTCTCAAAAAGGGCAAAACAGTAGAAGTTAATTTTGATGCGGAAGAAGATGTAATAGCATTGGATGGAGTTGTGGTTTCTGCTAACCGGAACGAAACAACCCGCCGCCTGGCACCTTCCCTGGTAAACGTATTGGATGAAAGAGTATTTGACATTACCCACTCAACCTCTCTGGCAGATGGACTAAACTTCCAGCCGGGTGTACGTGTAGAAAATAATTGCCAGAATTGTGGCTTTCAGCAGGTACGGATAAATGGCCTGGAAGGACCTTATACACAGATATTGGTAGATAGCCGTCCTATATTCAGTGCGCTGACTGGAGTGTATGGTATAGAGCAGATTCCTGCTAATATGATCGAACGGGTTGAAATAATGCGGGGTGGAGGATCTGCTTTATTTGGCTCGTCGGCCATTGCCGGTACAGTGAACATCATCACTAAAGAGCCGCTGCGTAATTCGGCACAGTTTGGACATTCGCTTACAATGATTGGTGGTTCCCGCCCGGATAACAATACAACAATGAATGCTTCACTGGTAACAGACGACCATAAAGCCGGAATCTATATTTTCGGTCAGAACCGGCAGCGTTCTTCCTATGACCATGATGGCGACGGATATTCCGAATTAGGTAAACTGGAAGCCAAAACCATAGGTCTTCGTTCCTATCTGAAAACAAGTAACTATTCAAAAATAACACTCGAATACCATAACATTACAGAATTTCGCCGGGGAGGTAACCTGTTGCATTTGCAACCCCACGAAACAAACATTACCGAACAAACCGATCACAACATAAATGGTGGAGGCCTGAAGTTTGATATTTTTACTCCGGATTATAAACACCGGATCAATATATATACCTCCGCCCAACACACCAAACGGAAAAGCTATTATGGGGCGGATTTCAATGAAAATGCTTATGGTAATACAACAGATATGACATTTGTAGGCGGAACACAATACTCATACCAGTTTGATAACTGCCTGTTTATGCCGGCGGAATTCACCGGTGGAGCAGAATTCACTTACGACGATCTGCAGGACCAGATGTTGGGATATGGCCGTACGATCGACCAGACTGTACGGATCGGTAGTTTCTTTCTGCAGAATGAATGGAAAAATGCCCGTTGGAGTTTCCTGCTGGGCGGACGTCTGGATAAACACAACCTGATTAATAACATCATATTCAGCCCACGTGCCAATATACGCTATAACCCAACATCCGATATCAATCTGCGCCTCTCTTATTCCAGTGGTTTCCGGGCTCCGCAGGCATTCGATGAAGACCTCCATGTAACGGCCATGGAAGGTAGTGTAGCATTGATTCGTCTGGCTGATGACCTGAAAGAAGAAAAATCCCATAGCTTTAGTGCTTCGGCCGACTTTTACAAATCTTTCGGGCCGGTACAAACCAACTTCCTGATAGAAGGATTTTATACCGATCTGCGCAACGTCTTTGTAATAGATAAAATAGACGAAGAAAATGAAGACAGGCCGGAAGACATAGAAGAGAGCCTGACCTGGGAACGGCGTAATGCGAAAGGAGCTACAGTTATGGGAATTAATCTGGAAGCGAAAGCTGTTTACTCCTGGATACAGGTACAGGCCGGAGCAACTATACAGCGCAGCCGGTATAAAGAACCCAATGCGTGGAGTGAGGATGAGCACTATGTACCACAAAAGAAAATGTTCCGTTCGCCGGACGTGTATGGGTATTTCACTTCATCCTTTAGTCCGGTAAAAAAACTTCAGTGCCTCTCTAACCGGAACCTATACCGGAAGCATGTTAATACAACACAACAAAGGATATATTGAATACGACAGGGATGAGAAAACTCCTTCATTCTTTGATATGAACGTGAAACTCACCTACGATATTCCGGTTACCAAATTTGTAACCATGCAGGTATACGGAGGCGTACAGAATCTATTTAACTCTTTCCAGTCCGATTTTGATAAGGATGAGTTAAGAGACTCCGGATATATCTACGGCCCAACCCTGCCCCGCAGTTATTTTATCGGTTGCAAATTCACCTATTAAAAAATAAAAGATATAGTCTGTTTTAGCGTTTATTTCTTGTTGGTCGAAGGAGAATCGTAGATCGGCCTTAGCCAATTACAATCCCCGCCTGTGGAATATAAGGATTTGTAATCCGCTTAAAGATTCTTAACTCTCTATTTAATGGGTATTCATTTGTTTGCCGGATCACAGATCCTAATCCTCGTTAGTCGGGGATTACAAATCCCCTCCGTCCAAAAATGCTCTATTCTCTATTGTTCTGCGTAGCGTCCTCGCTACGTCGCTAAAATCTTATGAAACTCCAGTTTCATGTGAGGCTGGAGCCTCACTTTTTAAAACGACGTAGCGAAGACGCTACGCCGAACAGAGCCCTCGCTGGCGCAGATTTAAATCTGTGCCGGTTACTTTTGCAGCATCGCTTTCCTCCGGGCTTTCTTCCCTAACTCTACAATAGCAGGGAGGTTGGATAAGATGATAATACCTATAATAAACCATTGGAGATTATTTCTTACGACCGGCAGATTACCCAGAAAGAAACCTGTGAATACAAGCAATAGTACCCAGATCAATGCGCCTATCACATTGAACGACAGGAAACGCTCATAATGCATTTTTCCCATACCGGCTACAAAAGGGGCAAAGGTCCGTACAAAAGGAACAAACCGTGCCAGAACAATGGTCTTACCTCCATATTTATCATAAAACTGATGGGTAGCCTCTAAATGTTTCTTTTTAATAAACCGGTTGGTACTCCTAACCAGCCGTTCCCCGAATTTGCGCCCGATCATATAATTAAGCGAATCACCAGTAATGGCGGCGATAATAAAAAGGCCGGCTACCAGATATACATTCAAGTCATTAGCAGGGATTGCTGCCAGCGTACCGGTAACAAATAACAGCGAGTCGCCCGGCAGAAATGCTGCGACGACCAACCCTGTTTCACAAAATATAAGCACAAACAGAAGTAAATAAATCCAGTGTTTATAAACAGAGATCAAATCTGCCAGATAAACATCCAGATGAAAAACAATATCTATCAATGAATGTATATAATCCACCTGACTTTTAGTTTATATAAGTTTTGGCTATAAAACGCACAAGAAGCCAGAATTGTTGTAACTAAAGTGCCCGTTTATCAATCTTTCCGCTTCCGGTAAGTGGAAATTCATTCATAAATACAATATCCTTAGGCATTTGGTAACGGGCGCACCGGGTATATAACCAGTCTTTTATATCCTGAACAGTCAGGGATTTATCTGATGGAATAATAAATGCCTTCAACCGTTGTCCGAACTCCGGGTCAGCCACACCAATCACAACGGCACCGGTTATTTGGGGATGCTTCAACAACAATTGTTCCAATTCATAAGGGTATACATTCTCGCCACCGGAAACAATCATATCATCTGTCCGGCCCATTAAATAGTAATATCCGTTCATGTCGGCATATCCTAAATCTCCTGTTGGTATCCATTCATCACTCCGCACAGACCATTTACATCGAATACAAATTTCTCCGGTTGTACCATTTTCCACCTCTTCTCCCTGTGGGTTAATTATTTTAACCTGTACCCCTTTTACCGGTTTACCGATCGTTTTCGATGAATAATCCAAATCCGTTGGAGTTGCCATAATACAAAAACCGGCTTCCGAAGAACCATATAGATTAAATATCTTATTACCTGATAATTGTCTTTGTGCTTCTTCTATTACCGCCTGCGGCAGCATCGCACCTCCTGATACAATACATTGCAGGCTGTCCAGTTGATTCCTGTTCTCTTTCAGCATCCGTTGCAGCATAGAGGGAACAAGAGTAATTACTTCTACCTGCTCTTCCTGTATCCGGTGGCAAATCTCCTTCGCATCAAATCTCTTTTGCATAAACACCTTCTTTCCCAATACCAACGCTACAAACAGAGCAGCCAACCCAAATCCGTGATAAACAGGAGTAGCCAGGTACAACGAATTATACCGCGATAATCCAAGCTGTTTTAACAGGTAAATAAAGGGAGAAATAAAAGCCGTTGCCGAAGTTTTACGGGGTATAGCCTTGCTATTTCCGGTAGAACCGGAAGTAAGCACAACAATTTTCCCGGAATTACTTCGTTTAATAGCCGTGGAAATCCTGTAATTCTCTTTATCAAAGGCAAAAAATATACCGGTTTGTGTAGATAAGGATTTATCCCGGTATCCGGATTTCACAATTGCATCTGTCCATTCTTCATCATAGATAAGAAGATCGAACGTGCGACGTTTCAGTAAGGAAACAAACGCCTCTTTCCCCATATCCGGATTCAAAAAATAAATACCGGCGCCCAAACGGGCAGAAGCAAACAAAGAATAAATATACGGAGAATGGTTTCTGCATACAAAAGCTATCTTCTGATTCTTCCTGATCTCAAACCGCTCTTTCAGAAAAAAGCCACCCTGACAATCCGGTCTTTTAACTCCCTGTAAGTAATCCGTTCCTCTTCAAAAATTAAAGCCACCCTGTCCGGATAAATCCGGGCTGCCGTTTGGATAATAACAAACAGATTCACCCCACAACTACCGATAGAAGATAACAGCGTGAAAATCCCATAAGGATGAAAAAGCCTGTTGTTTTTCAGAAACTCCCACATACCTCATCCTTTTTGTTTGGTTTTGAGGCTGCCAGGTTTCCCCACACCCGGGGAAATAACACCGAAACATAGCGTGGAAATATACTCCACCAGGGGCTCCATTGCCGGGAACGTTTCAGAATCATTCTGCAAACAATTGTTGCGGCTTGCTGCGGAGTCATAGCAGGACTGTTTTTATACATACTGTTTGGCTCAATCATCCGGGTACGCACCAAAGGTAAATAAATCGAAGTGATACATATAGATTGTTTTTTCCATTCAAAGGCAACCGCTTTTCCCCAGCTATCCATGGCTGTTTTGGATGCCTGGTAGGCAGCCCAACCGGGAGCAGACGAAAACAAAACATTCAGGGCCGAAACATAAATCATCTGCCCTTTTTGTTTTTTAAGCGACTCATATAATCCTATTGTAAGCCGTACGGGCGAATAATAATTTATACTCATAGTACGGGTAAAATCGTGAAATCTGTTTACCGAACAGGCAACCGGGCGGAAAATAGATTTGCCTGCATTATTGATCAGGATATCCACCTGCGGAGACACCTCCTTTATCTGTTGTACTAATAATTCTGTTTGGGAGAGGTCGTATAAATCGCACGGGAATACAGACACGTTACACCCTTTATCCTCTAACTCCTTTTTCAGCCGGCATAATTTATCCTCTGTCCGGGCGGTCAGAATAAGAGTTACACCGGGTCCGGCAAGCCGGCGGGCAACGCATTCGCCAATACCATAACTGGCACCGGTAATCACAATCGTTTTACCCTTTACCGCCTTTGCCAGCCTCCTTCCGGATACACCGGCGGTAGGAAATAATAGTTTATCGATCCATTTCATATCCATTTTATAGAAAAGCGAATATACTCATTTTTTCAAAAAACAGGGAGAATGTCACAAAATTGTCAATTGTCAATTGTCAATTGTCAATTGTTTCCCTAACTTTGTCTCCTAAACAAATTGGAAATAACATTTTAGTAAACAGATGAGCGAAACCAGGGTAAACGAAGAAGAAGGAAAAAAGAGCCTCAACTTCATTGAATTGATTGTAGAAAATGATTTGGCAGAAGGTAAAAACGACGGACGTATACAAACCCGTTTCCCACCCGAGCCCAATGGTTATCTTCATATTGGTCATGCAAAAGCTATCTGTCTGGATTTTGGCATTGCAGAGAGATACAACGGAATCTGTAATCTGCGTTTCGACGATACCAACCCGGTAAAAGAAGATGTAGAATATGTAGATTCAATCAAAGAAGATATTCAATGGTTAGGATTTCAGTGGAATCAGATATATTACGCTTCCGATTATTTTCAACAATTATATGACTTTGCCGTTCAATTGATCAAAGAAGGCAAAGCCTATGTAGACGAACAAAGTTCGGAGGTCATCGCTCAGCAGAAAGGAACTCCCACTCAACCGGGTATAGAAAGCCCTTTCCGTAACCGTCCGGTAGAAGAAAACCTGGACCTGTTTGAACGGATGAATAAAGGAGAATTTGAAGAAGGCCGCATGATCCTGCGTGCAAAGATCGATATGGCATCTTCCAATATGCACTTCCGCGACCCAATTATGTACCGCATCATTCATCATCCGCATCACCGTACAGGTACAGAGTGGAAAGTCTATCCGATGTACGATTTCGCCCACGGGCAAAGCGATTATTTTGAGGGAGTAACCCACTCTCTTTGTACATTAGAGTTCGAAGTACACCGTCCATTATACGATTATTATGTAGATCAGTTGGCAACCCCCGGCGGATACCGTCCGAGACAAATTGAGTTCAACCGTTTAAACCTAACCTACACAGTAATGAGTAAACGGAAACTACTTCAATTAGTAAAAGAAGGATTGGTAAACGGTTGGGACGATCCCCGTATGCCTACCATATGTGGATATCGCAGAAGAGGCTTTACACCGGAATCTGTTCGTAACTTCATCAATAAAATCGGTTACACCAAATACGACGGAATTATTGACGTAGCCCTGTTAGAACATGCTGTACGGGAAGACCTGAACGCACGGGCACCGCGTGTATCGGCAGTTCTCGACCCTGTAAAACTGATCATAACCAATTATCCGGAAGGACAGGTGGAAATGATGGAAGCAATCAATAATCCGGAAAATCCGGAAGCCGGTTCGCACGAAATCGCGTTCACCCGTGAACTTTTTATAGAGCGGGATGATTTTATGGAAGAAGCACCGAAGAAATTTTTCCGTATGACTCCCGGTAAAGAAGTCCGTCTGAAAAATGCATACATTGTAAAATGTACGGGCATGAAAAAGAACGACGCCGGAGAAATAGAGGAAATCTATGCGGAATACGACCCGATGACCCGTTCCGGAATGCCGGATAGTAACCGCAAAGTAAAAGGCACGTTACACTGGGTATCGGCAGAAAATAGTTTACCGGCAGAGGTCCGGTTATATGACCGGTTATTCATGGTAGAAAACCCTTCGGAAGAAAAAGAAAAGGATTTCCATGAATTGCTGAACCCGGATTCATTAACAATTCTGACAAACTGCCGTGTGGAAATGGAACTGGAAAAGGCAAAGCCATACGATCATTTCCAGTTTCAGCGTCTTGGGTATTTCAACCTTGATCCGGATAGCGGGAAAGAAGGCCGGTTAATCTTTAGCCGTACCGTATCCCTCAAAGACACCTGGAGCAAGGTGAAAGATAAATAATAACGCAAGTGATTCAGGTAACTACCGGAAACCGGTAGTTACTTAAAGAATAAATTCTATGAAAAAAGAAGAGGCCTCAGGATTATTATCACGTTTTCTTACTGCTCAGGTAGAGGGCAGGGAGCCTTACTTTGATGCGGATGAAATAGATTCTCTGCTGGATAGTCTGGAAGAGGCAGATAACTGGAACCATTACGAGGAAATCTTACGTTTGGGTAAAAAACTTCATCCTACCCACTCAGAGCTAAAATTCAGGGAATGTAAATTCTATATTTTTCAGCATAAATATATACAGGCACTGGAACTGCTGGATAGCCTCACGGACCACCCGGAACAGGATACCGATATGCTCCGGCTCGAATACTATTGCAATCTTAATAAATATAAGAGAATAAATGCCTATCTGCAAAATAAGCTCGACAGGCAATGCGACTATACGGAATTTCTTTTCGAACATACGGTAGCGGTACTAAATGACCTGGATTGCACAAAAGAGGCCCGTGAGTTGATTGCCTGGGGAATGCGTTTATATCCGGATAATCTGATTCTTAAAGATGAACTGTGTTACATACTGGAGGCCGAAGGCGAATTCCCGGAAGCAATAAAACTATGTAACGAACTGATCGATAAAGACCCTTTCTCGTACGACACCTGGTTCACACTGGGCCGCCTCTATTCCATGACAGGCGAATTTGAGAAAGCAGTAGAAGCATTTGACTATGCACTGGCATGTGACGAGTCCGATATGGAAATCAAAATATTAAAATCCTACTGCCTGTTCATGAATGAAAATTACGAACAGGCAATAGATGCATACCGGGAAATAGGGTTGGAAGGAGAAATCAAAGAACGTATCAAACCTTTAATCGCGGAATGTTATATTAAACTTGAACGGTTTGAAGAATGCTATGACATTCTGAAAGACATTGTATACAATCCTGAAGAAACAGAACCAACCACCTTTATCAATTTTATCCGTTGCTGTGTGGAAACCGACCGCGACCGCGAAGCCGGAAAGGCTTTAAGTAAAGCCGTCGAACTATTCCCGGATGATGTAAGGATACTCTCTTTACAGGCACTCAATTACATGGAAACCGGAGAGATAGACCGGGCTATGTCCGTAACCGAAAAAATATTCAGCCGGATCGACCTGGAAGAAGAAAATAAAGGAGAGGAGGTAAAAGATTTCTTCAACAACAGCCTGAATCTGTATTTCAGTGGTAATCTGAACAAAGCCTATAAATACTTTAAAAAAGTCTTTGACTTCAAGCCGAATATGCCCTTTATGCATATCCAGCGGGCCATGGCCTATTTTAATTTGGGAGACATGGAACTTTTTGGTAAATATTACCGCAAAGCTACTTCCAAAGAGTTAGCGGAATATATAAAATTAACCGGTCTGGATAAAGACTTCAGGTTATATGCATCCCGTCATATCCCTCCTGAAATGCTTACATCCGAATATTTGCATAATAAAGATAACAACAACTAAACATGGAGAAACGTAATCTGAAAGATTATCTTTTGATTATCCTGAAAGGGATGGGTATGGGTGCGGCCGATGTGGTACCGGGTGTATCAGGTGGTACAATTGCTTTCATAGTAGGCATATATGAAGAACTACTGGATTCTATCAAAAGTATAAACGTAACAAGTTTAAAACTACTGTTCACCGGTAAGTTCAGTGCATGTTGGAAAGCAATAAACGGATCGTTCCTGTTATCTCTTGTTTTAGGAATTGCGATAAGTATCTTTTCACTTGCCAAACTAATCACCTGGCTGCTTGAAACACAACCCATCCTTGTATGGGCCTTTTTCTTCGGATTGGTAATGGCTTCTACCTGGATCGTATCGAAAGAAGTAACCCAATGGAACTGGAAAACAATAAGTTGTTTTATTGCCGGTGCGGTTGTTGCCTATTTTATAACAGCCGGAACACCTGCCGAACAAGCTGAATATTTACCCTTGTGGTTTGTTTTCATTGCCGCCATGATCGCTATTTGTGCGATGATACTACCGGGTATTTCGGGAAGCTTTATTCTGGTATTGCTGGGAGGATATAAATATATCATGGAAGCGGTTAAAAACCTCGATATAACAGTCATTCTTGTCTTTGCCTGCGGTGCGGTCATTGGCATCACCTCGTTTGCCCGTTTACTTTCGTATGCATTAAAAAACTTTCACAACACAACCATCTCTATGCTCGCCGGTTTTATGTTGGGATCGCTCAACAAAGTATGGCCCTGGAAAAATCCGGTAACCGAATCCAACATACTACCCGATCAATTAATATGGCAGGGACTGTTATTAATTGGATTAGGCTTTGTCTTGGTTTGGGGAATAGAAAAAATCTCCTCTTCACAAAATAAAGAAGAACTTCCCGCTGCATGACAGAACCTATTGTACAGGTTGGAATTCTGACCGGTAAAAAAATCCCTTTTTCCTTCACCGGTGAATACCGTGAAAGAAATACAGGCCAAACATGTACCGGCAATCAGCAAGTAGAATGGAAAAATAACTTCATCCATTTTAAGGGTGAGTTTTTGAAAGAACTACTTTTTGAGCCTCTGGCGGCTGATTCTTGTTTTACCCTGCCGGAAGTAACAATCGGTGTTAATTTTCATTGGGAAAGAAAAGAAGAACAGAAATTCCAGGGAGCCTTGAAATTAATTGTTTCTACGGAGGGAATTGTTGTAATCAACAGGATCCGGATAGAAGATTATCTTTCCAGCGTAATCTCTTCCGAAATGAGTGCTACGGCCTCGAAAGAATTTCTAAAAGCACATGCCGTCATATCAAGAAGCTGGTTGTTGGCCCAACTGGATAAAAACAGAAAAATAGAAACCAACAAACAAAAATATAAAAGCGTTCAATCTTCCGGACATGAATGGGTGCGGTGGTACGACTGCGAAGACCATAGCCTGTTTGATGTATGTGCGGACGATCATTGCCAGCGCTACCAGGGCATAACACGTGCGGCCCGTCCTTTGGTAAAAGAGGTGATCCGGGAAACAGCCGGAGAAATACTTATGTATGAAAATTCAATCTGCGATACCCGTTTCTCCAAATGTTGCGGAGGTGTAACCGAACTATTCGAATCCTGCTGGGAACCCGTACATCATCCTTATATGATTGCTTTAAAAGATAGCCGGGAAACTGATTTCCCGGATCTTACAATCGAACAGCATGCATTTCAGTGGATACAATCCTCTCCGGAAGCCTTTTGTAATACTACCGACAAACAAATATTGGGCCAGGTATTAAATAATTACGATCAGGAAACAACCGACTTTTTCCGTTGGGTAAAAGAATATACACAGGAAGAACTGGCTGTACTGGTATCTAAAAGAAGCGGTGTGGATTTTGGAGAGATCATAGACCTCGTTCCATTAAAGCGGGGCCCCTCCGGACGTATCGAACGACTCCAAATAGTATGTACAAAGCGCACTTACATAATAGGAAAAGAGCTGGAAATCCGCCGTACACTCTCCACATCCCACTTATACAGTTCCGCCTTCATTGTGGAGAAACTGGACATACAAAACAACATCCCCGGACGTTTCCGGATAAAAGGTGCAGGTTGGGGACATGGCGTAGGCTTATGCCAGATCGGCGCCGCCGTAATGGGCACCCAAGGCTACACCTACAACGAAATACTATCCCACTATTTCCGGAACGCAGAAATAAAGAACAACTACGGAAAATAGAATCTTTCAGGTTTGCAATCTTCTGTTCCTTCGTTCGGCGTAGCGTCCTCGCTATGTCGTTAGTAAAAGTAAGGCTTCAGCCTCACATGAAGCCGGAGCTTCTTTTGCTGGCGCAGATTTAAATCTGTGCCTAAACCCAAATGGGCTGGAATCGACAGAGCTTTCAGCCCATTTACCTTATTGGGCACCATTGGACGGAGGGGATATGTTATCCCCGACAAATAGAACTACGGATTTGTAATCCGTTAAAAAAGCATAGCTTTTGGGGTCCCCTTCGACCAACAAGAAAAAATCCTTAAGCCCGCGACATTGGCGAGGACGCTACGCCGAACAGAAAACAGAAGTTGCAAATCCCTCACCAAAGGCACAGATTTAAATCTGCGCCAGCAAAAGAATAATTTTCCTCATTTTCCATTCTTCATTTTTCATTTTTCATTTACTTTGCACCAATGAACAGCTATCTCATACTTTTTATCATAGCCGCCTATTTTGGGGTATTACTACTGATCTCTTACTTTACAGGACGGAAAAACACCGGAAATGAAGCTTTCTTTTTGGGAAACCGTCAGTCTCCCTGGTTTATTGTAGCCATAGGAATGGTAGGAACTTCGCTTTCGGGAGTAACCTTTGTCTCCGTGCCCGGCATGGTACGCAGTATCGACATGACCTACATGCAAACTGTTTTTGGCTTTTTTGTCGGTTATATAATCATAGCCAAAGTACTGCTGCCTTTATACTACAAACTGGAGCTAACATCTATTTATTCGTATCTCGATAAACGCATCGGACCTAAAAGCTATAAAACAGGAGCCTGGTTTTTTCTTTTATCCAAGATTGTGGGAGCCGCAGCCCGCCTTTATCTTGTGGTATTGATACTACAAAACTATGTCTTTTCTACCTGGAACATCCCTTTTGGGGTAACTGTAATCATCAGCATCTTTCTGGTATGGCTCTACACCTACCGGAGTGGTATCAAAACAATTATCTGGACAGATACTTTGCAGGCCCTTTGCCTGGTAGCTATGTTGGTAGTAATTATCTGGCAGGTAAAAGACCAGATGGGACTGGATATGGGCGAAATGGTTGCTACATTAACCGGAAGCCCACATTTCAGGATTTTTGAATTCAGCGACTGGCACAGTACCCAACATTTTGCCAAACAATTTTTCAGTGGCATTTTTATAACAATCGTCATGACCGGGCTCGACCAGGATATGATGCAAAAAAACTTGTCGTGCAAAAGCCTGAAAGATGCACAGAAAAACATGTACACCTACGGCTTTGCTTTTACACCGGTAAATTTTCTGTTCCTCTCGTTGGGAGTCTTATTATTAACCCTGGCCGGCAGGGAACAAATCCCGTTACCGGCTATGAATGATGATATTTTACCCATGTTCTGTACTTCCGGTTTGTTGGGCGGGTCTATTATTATCTTTTTCACCATAGGGATCATTGCCGCGGCATTCAGTAGTGCGGATTCGGCACTCACAGCACTTACCACCTCTTTTTGCGTAGATATACTGCAGGTAGACGAGGAAACTCCCGAACAGGCTAAACGTACACGTTTGAAGGTACATCTGGGTATATCTATCCTGTTTGCCCTGATCATTCTGATCTTTAAAGCGGTCAACAGCCGCAGTGTAATTGATGCCATTTATATGATCGCATCGTACACCTATGGCCCGTTGTTGGGATTGTTTATATTCGGACTGTTTACCAAAAGGCAACCGGCAGACCGGTGGGTGCCATTTATTTGTATTCTTTCTCCCATCCTCTGTTTTGGGATCGATTATATGGTAAAACATACATGGGGCTACACATTCAGTTATGAAATGCTGATGCTGAATGGGGCTTTGACATTTGGGATGTTGTGGTTAACCCTCCAAACAACCCCCCCAGCCCCCTAAAGGGGGGGCGGGGCCTCTGGATGTTTAAACCTTCCTTTCGTACGTTATGCGGAGTGAGTGGAGAAAATTGTTTATCTTTGATAAAAAATAAGAAAAACAGAAAGCATAACCGATATGACAGACAACATAAAAAATAACAAGCCCACTCCCCCCCCCCCCCCGCCGCGGGGGGGGGGGGGGGGGCGGGGGGGGGGGGGGCGGG
>JAJQAZ010000052.1:25509-52468 GCA_021203545.1 Tannerellaceae bacterium
TCTCGCGGCATCTCTGGACCTGCCTGCCACCTACTGTTCTCAGTTTTTTTTTTTAAAAAAAAAAAAAAAAAACAAACCATAACCCTATTTTCACACAAAAAAAAAAAAAAAAACCCCCCCCCCCCCCCCCCCCTTAGGGGGAGGGGGGGTGAATCGAGGGGTGAATGCCCGCTTCGTAATCAGTAACACCGATGTACGCAAATGTCCGGAAGGCAACCTTCCGGAATATGCATTTATCGGCCGTAGTAATGTAGGCAAATCCTCGCTGATTAATATGCTAACTAACCAGAAAGGGCTGGCTATGACTTCGCAGAAACCGGGAAAAACCCAACTGATAAACCATTTTATTATAAACGACGAATGGTACTTAGTGGATTTACCGGGTTACGGCTATGCACAACGAGGAAAAGAGGGACGTGAAAACATCCGCAAAATCATAGAAAATTACATACTGGAACGCGAACAACTGACCTCTCTTTTCGTATTACTGGATTGCCGCCACGAACCCCAAAAGATAGATTTGGAATTTATGGAATGGTTAGGAGAAAACGGAATCCCGTTCTCAATCATTTTTACCAAAACCGATAAACTTAGTAAAGCCCGTGTGGCAGACAACACCCGGGTCTACAAAGAAAAACTCCTTGAAAGCTGGGAAGAACTCCCCCCCATATTCTTAACCTCCTCAGAGAAAAAAGAAGGCCGCGAAGAACTCCTTCAGTATATCTGGGATATAAATAAAGAATTGACAAAGTAAATCCCCTCCTATGTTCGGCGTAGCGTCCTCGCCAATGCCGCGGGCTTAAGGATTTTTTCTTGTTGGTCGAAGGGGACCCCGATAAACCGGGATGTTCCATTTGCAATCCCCGCCTGTGGGATATAAGGATTTGTAATCCGCTTAAAGATTCCTAACTCTCTATTTAATGAGTATTCATTTGTTTGTCGGATCACAGATCCTAATACTCGTTTGTCGGGGATTACAAATCCCCTCCGACCAAAAATGAAGTTCCAGCCTCACATGAGCCAGGAGGCTCATAGATTTTTAGCGACGTAGCGAGGACGCTACGCCGAACGTAGGAAAGAAGGGTTGAAACTGTTTTTACTATTTCAAGGGAACATCAGGACAAAGGTCGTGCGGTTTGCAGTCGGGTTGCTTTTCAATGTAATGCTACCACCGGACAGGCGCATGATCTGGCGTGATATGGATAGGCCGATACCACTACCGCCTTCTTTAGTGGTAAAGAACGGAACGAAAATATGTTCAGCCTCTTCGGGGGGGGGAATCAGCGGGCCGTTATTACTTACTTCTATCATAACAGTCTCATCTTCGTTGACAAACCCTTTTATCTCAATGATTCCCTCAGGTTGTTCTGTACCAATAGCCTGTAATGCGTTTTTCACCAGATTGAGAACCACCTGGTGTATCAGGTTTTCATCCGCATACACAATCAGGTCGTCCGGCTCTACCTCTACCCGGATCGTAATATTGGGATAGTTAATTTGATAATTGGTAAGCTGAACAATCCGTTCAACAAATTTACGGACAAAAAACAAGGTAGGTTGAGGCGTAGGAATATGGGTAAATTTACGGTACGACTCCACAAAAGATATAAGACTCTTACCTGTCGCACTGATCACCTGCAACCCGTCGTATACCTCTTCATTTATATTTTCGTGCATCGATATCAGCGTGTCGCTAAGAGAAGTGATAGGAGTAACCGAGTTCATAATCTCGTGTGTCAACACCCGGGTAAGCCGTATCCACGATTCGATCTCCTTATCGTCCAACTCATTGTTAATATCGTTGATCGCCATGATCCGGACATGTTTTTCCTGCAAGGTCATTTCGGATACCCGGATAGAGAGGTGAATGGTACCCCGTTCGTTATTAAAAGTAATCTGTTGTTTGTCTCCGGGCTTAATATCGTTCATTAACGCTTCGAGGTGTTCATCCACTTTACGAAGCTGTTTTACATGGGTAAAGACCGGAAGCCCCAGGAGCCGCAACGCCTCATTGTTGGTCTGGTAAATATAACCGCTATCATCAATCACAATAATACCGGTATTGATACTATTCATGATCAATTCATAGTATTTCTCTTTTTGTACCGCTTCGGCTTTTGCCTGGAACAGGATACGGGTGATACGGTTGAGGGATTCGTTCACCATTTTATCGTTCGACCACCGTCCGTGTGTAGCATATTTGAATGCGTAGTCGCTGTTATCGATCGCATCAAACATAAAGGCTACTTTTTGTGCATTCCGTTTATAGGTGTTTCTGACTATCAATAACGCCCACACCCAAAAAGGTATGGTAATAATAAACCCCGGTTCGTTTTTTTGTATAAAGAACCAGGTTCCGGCAACCGTGAGCATCAATAATAAAGTAAGCCGGAATGTAAGACTATAATAGAACCCTTTTAGCATGGATTACAGTTCGTATCGTTTGATCTTATTATAAAGTGTTTGCCGGGATATGCCTAACTGGCTGGCTACCAGTGAAAGGTTGCCGTTGTGCTTTTCCATAGCGGTTTTAATCATATTATATTCCATTTCTTCCAGTGTGGTGACTTCTTTACGGGATGTATCCTTTTTGCGTGGCAGAATGAAATCATTTTCATCCAATGTGCCGTTATCGCAGATAATAACAGCTTTCTCAATCGTATGTTGCAACTCCCGGATATTTCCGTACCAGGGTTGTTGTTTTAACTTCTCTTTGGCCGCAGCACTTAACTTTAAACTTCCTTTTCCGTAAATATTAGCATATTGTGCAAGGAAAATTTCAGTTAAAGGCAAAATATCTTCCGGGCGTTCCCGTAAAGGAGGAATTTTGATATGGATTGTATTAATCCGGTATAATAAGTCTTCCCGGAATTGTTCCTTATCAACCATATCCTGCAGGTCGCGGTTGGTAGCACATATCAGGCGGATGTTTACAGGAATGGGTGTATTGCTTCCTACACGTACAACCGAACGTTGCTGGATAGCTGTTAATAGCTTGGCCTGCAGGTGGTAGGAGAGGTTCCCTATTTCATCCAGAAACAAAGTGCCCTTATCAGCTGCTTCAAACTTACCGGGGCGGTCTGCACGGGCATCGGTAAAAGCCCCTTTGACGTGTCCGAAAAGTTCGCTTTCAAACAGTGTTTCGGTAATCGCCCCCATATCAACGGTTACCAGCGGTTGCTTTTTACGTCCGGACAGCATATGTATTTCGCGTGCCAGCATCTCTTTACCTGTCCCATTCTCGCCGGTAATCAGTATATTGGCATCCGTGATAGCTACTTTATCTACCAGCGACCTCAATTGTTGCATGGCACGGCTCTCGCCCCAGAACATTCCACTTTCTTTAGAGACTGCCTGTTTTTCCTGTTTGGATTGATTCCCCTTTTTATTGCCGGCTTTCAGGCGGTAAGCAGCCTGCAGGGTTTCCAATAGTTTATTATTATCCCAGGGCTTTACGATAAAATCGGTTGTCCCTTCTTTAATGCCCCGTACTGCCAGGTTAATATCGGCATAAGCTGTAAAAAGTACAACCTGCAGCGAAGCATCTTCTTTCTTGATCTCGGTCAGCCAGAACAGCCCTTCATTACCGGTGTTAATGCCGGCAGAAAAGTTCATATCCAGTAAAACAACATCTACTTTCTCTTCCCGCAGTGTATTAATAAGCAGATTAGGAGAGGAGAGAGTAATCACCTTCTCAAAATGCGTTTCCAGTAACATTTTTACTGCTGTAAGAATTCCTTTATTATCGTCTACGACTACGATCGTACCCTGTTTTGCCATAGTATATAAATGAAAAGTGAAAAATGTAGAATGAAAAATGGTTTTCTCATTCCTTACAAAAGTAATGGTTTTATTTAAAAGAAAAGAGAAAATGCAGGCACATGCTCTTGTTTTTGCGGTGTTTTTTGTATCTTTCGGCATACTTATTGGATACGATTCGTTTGCTTTCCGGGCTTATCCCCTGGGGATAATGTTGCAGGGTCTGGGGATACGGATGTAAGGCCTGGGGATAAATCCGTACCCCCAGACCGTAAGATTACAAAGTAAACAGCCCGTATTCGGAAAGTAGATGTATACAGACGAAAAACACATTTTATTCATTTAATACTTAATGCCATGTCGTACAAATACAGAGTACACCGCGTAAAAAACGCACGGTTTCCTGCCGGTAAACCGGTTTATGCAATTTCACTGACCAGTTCGGGAAATGCTACCCTTGAAGATATTAAAAAAGAGATTCAGGATATGTGTTCATTTACAAGAGGAGATATTACTGGTGTATTAGAGAACCTGGGGTATGTGATTGCTAAATGTCTCGGGCGTGGGGAAACGGTTACGCTGGATGGTATTGGCACTTTTTCTGCATCCGGAGGATTAAAAAAGGAGGTAGACGATCCGGATTCGATTACCGGGAACAGCATTGAACTGAAACGAATTTGCTTCAAACCCTGTCCCAAATTCAAGGCCATGGTGGAGGAACATATTCAATTTGAACAATATAAATGAAAATTAAATTCCTCCGGATTTGTAATCCGTGATTCCGTCTGTTGGTTTAGGCACAGATTTAAATCTGCGCCAGCTTTTGCCGGCAAAATGTTGTTTTTTTGTTCGGCATAGCGTCCTCGCTATGTCGCTAAAATGGGTGAAGCTCTTGCTTCACGTGAGGCTGGAGCCTCACTTTTTAGAGGCGACGTAGCGAGACGCTACGCCGAACATTTGAACAAGAATAAATATCTTTAAATCTGTTATCTTTAAACCTGTGACATTGGCGAGGATGTAATGCTGAACAAGTAATTTTTACTATCTGAAATAGTATAATAAAAGGGTGTAAATAAAACTTTACACCCTTTTTGCCTCTTAATTTTATTATTTAATATCCGAATATTTGTTCCTGTGTCAGGATTTTAACCGGGCCTAATGTACGGAGATATTCCTGGTCCAGGTCTTTGGTGTCACCTAATATAGCATAGGTTTTAGATTTGCCTTTTACGTATTCCTGCTGGAAGGCTTTGGCATCGTTCAGAGTCATACCCGGAATTTTTTCGAATTGTTCTTTCCGTGGGTCTTCTGTGTAGCCAAACTCTTCGGCATTCATATAGTTCCATAAAATTTCTGCTCCCAATACACGTGCGGTACGTATGTCGGTAATAAGGCTTTCTTTTGCAATAGTAAACGCCTGTTCCGATTCGGGCATATCATCCAGAATTTCGTGGAAAGCCCCGATTGCATCTTTCATCTTATCGTTTTGGGTGGCGATGAATGTAGTCAGGTAATAAGCACGGTCAGGTTTCCCCGGACGGTTGTATTGTGCCCACGCGGAGTAAGCCAGTCCGCGGGCTTCGCGCATTTCCTGGAAAACAATACTGTTCATACCTCCGCTGAAGTAATTGTTGTACATGATGCGTTCTACCTCTTTGGATTTATGGAAACCGGTTTCGCCTTTGTGGATCATCGACATGTATATCTGGTTGGCATCATAATGTGCTAACAGAACCTGGTTGGGAGTTTCCTGTTGAACAAAGTTTACAGGTGCCGGAGCAGGTTGTAACTGATCAGCTACTTTATGATTGCTTTTAAGAATATCTGTGATCTCTTTTTCTGAAAGCGGGCCATAATACAGGATACGGTGTTCGTAGTTTTTCAGGCTTTTAATACGGTCAATCAATAGGTCAGGATTCAGATTTTTTAATTCTGAGGCCGGAATAATGTTGGTGACTGGCGATTGAGGTCCCCAGGTAGCATAATTGACTAAACGGGAATAGTTCTGGTATTGATCCAGCTTATCGTCGCCTCTCCTTTTCAGAATGTCTTCAGCCAGGTTATGATAAGCTTCTATGTCTACCATTGCGTCAGCCAGACGGTCTTCGAGCAGGTTCATGGCTTTTTCGAAGTTATCGTTCAGGCCGTTAACAGATACATATACCCGGTCGTCGGACGAGTGAACGCCAAACGAACAAGCCAGTTGGTAAAGCTGGCTTTTGATCTCTTCCGCGCTATATTGCGAAGTGCCCAGATAGTTGAGGTATTGGAAAGCAAGCCCCAATGCCCTATCGTTGTTATTCCCCATTTCGTAAACATAATGCAGGGAGAAGAGCGGATTGGTTTTGTTTTGAGTATAAAGCAGTTCGATACCGTCCT
The DNA here is from genome assembly GCA_021203545.1 of Tannerellaceae bacterium. Classification (GTDB taxonomy): domain Bacteria; phylum Bacteroidota; class Bacteroidia; order Bacteroidales; family Tannerellaceae; genus UBA4116. The sequence goes on from JAJQAZ010000052.1 coordinate 31,648, forward strand.
TGATTTTTATTTTAGCCATATCTTTTTCGTAATTGACAAATACCGGTTCGATCGGTTTGATCTCTCTGCTTTTTACTTCTGCCAGGAAGCTACTCTCTTCGTCGCGGTTGGTAGAGATTGGGGTGATTTCCGGTTTGTCTATTTTGTTTTCGTCCGGTTTACCCTCTCTTTTGTATACTACCAGGTAATTATTGTTCAGGTATTTATTACAGAAATCAATAATGTCCTGTTTACTTATACCGGACAAATAGGTGAGTTTGTTTACCTCGTCTTTCCAGTTTGTTTCGTTCACAAAAGAGTTGAGTAATAAATAGGCTGCATACATACTCTCCTGTTGTTGGTAATATTGTTCCAGTTTGAAGTTATTAATTACCGCTTCCAGTAACCATTCTTCGAATTCTCCTTTTTTCAGGTCTTCGAGCTGTCCTAATAACAGGTCTTTTACCTCATCCAGCGTCTGTCCGGCTTTGGGCGTACCGTACATCTGGAATACAGTGTAATCGGCCATTGACATGGTGTAGCTGCCTGCACCCAGTACTTTCTGTTTTTGTACCAGGTTCAGGTCTATCAAACCGGCTTTCCCGTTAGTAAGCAGGTAGTCTACAAACTCCATGATCATAGCCTCTTTGGTATTGGCTCCCGGCAGGCGGAAAGCAATGGTTATATTTTCGGCTTCGAGCCCTATCACTTCTTTTACAATAGGTTCGGTGATCGGTTGTTCTGGTTGTGTAACCAATTGAGGTATTTCTTTGCTTTCCATACTGCCGAAATATTTATCAATTGTTTTGATAACTTCGTCCGGATTGAAATCGCCCACCATTACGACTGCCATATTATTAGGTACATAATAGGTATCGAAATAGTTTTTGATGTTTATGATGGACGGATTTTTCAGGTGTTCGGCAGTTCCCAACACAGTTTGGGTTCCATATGGATGGTGTGGAAACAGGCCACTCAGTACGGCTTCGTATACTTTGCGGCCATCGCGGGTTAAACTCATATTATACTCTTCGTATACGGTTTCGAGTTCTGTATGAAACAAACGCAATACCGGATTGGTAAAACGTTCGGCCTGTATCATAGCCCATGTATCAATTTCGTTGGCCGGAATATTTTCCATATAGGCAGTCACATCATACGAAGTGAAAGCGTTGGTCCATTGTGAACCGATAGCCGACATTAATTTATCGTACTCGTTGGGAATGGCTATTTTAGATGCTTCCTGCGAGACACTGTCGATTTCTGCGTAAATAACTTTTCGTTCGGCTTCGTCGGTAGTTATGCGATACGTTTCATATAGCTGCTCAATGCGGTCTAACAGGGGCTTTTCCGCCTCATAGTCGGTTGTACCGAAATTTTGTGTTCCTTTAAACATCAAATGTTCAAAATAGTGGGCCAGTCCGGTTGTTTCTGCCGGATCATTTTTACCTCCAACGCGTACACCGATAAATGTTTGGATACGGGGTTTTTCTTTGTTTACGGATAAGTAAACTTTTAACCCGTTATCCAGGGTATAAATGCGTACACCCAGAGGATCATTGGGTACCGTTTCGTAAGGGTATCCGGAACCGGTACAGGCGGCAGTTAGCAGGATAACTAAAAGTGCCGGGATTAGGAAATACTTTTTCATGTAGAAATCATTTTGATGGGTTTACGCTCAAAAGTAAAAAAAAATGGAACACATAAAACTTTTAAGGAATATTATTTGCAATGAGTATGGAGATAAACCTGTCAAAAACTTTTACATCAGTGTCTAAATATTAGACAATGGTTAAAAGAGTAAACGGGGCGTTTGCGATTGATAATTAGGTGTTTGTTTTATTTGGCACGTTCTTTGCCTTTATTAGTGTAGAAAATAATTACACAATGAAAAAAATAATTGTAATAACCATTTTACTGGCAGGAAATATTCTCCACCTGTTTGCACAGGAACAGATATGGAGTTTGAATGATTGTATGTTGTATGCGGTGGAAAATAGTCCCAGGGTAAAACAGAAAATATACCAGGCAGATAATTATGTAGCAGATGAATTATCGGCCTTAGGAGCCTTTTTGCCTTCTATCGGTGCCGGAACCAATGCGGAATTTAGTTATGGACGTTCGCTTACGGAAGATAATACTTACCAGAATGTATCCAGCCTTTATAATAGTTATTACATGCAGGCATCTCTTTCGCTGTTTACCGGAGGGCAGTTGATTAATCAGTGGAAACAGGCGCAGGTGAACAGGAAAATGGGCAAAAGCGAGGAACAGTTGGCGAAAGATGAACTGGCTATGAATACCATGCAGGCTTATATGGATGTGATTTATCATCAGGAAATGATCCGGATAGCGATTGAAAAGCTGGAGGAGAGTAGCCGTAACCTGATTCAGACACAGCGAATGGAAGATCTTGGACTGAAAAGTAAAGCAGATGTTGCACAGATTGAAGCACAGGTGGCAGGCGACGATTATTTCCTGACTCAACAGGAAAATTTATATAATACCTCTTTACTGAAACTGAAAGAGTTGATGAACTATCCGTATGATGAACCTTTATACCTGGATACAACTGTGATGCGGGATCATTATTTACCGGAACCGGAATCGGTAGAAGAGATATATGAGTATGCGGAGGAGTTTAATCCTCAGGCGTTGGCTGCTAAATACCAGTTAAAGAGTTCGCAATATCAATACCGCATGGCAAAGGGACGGTTTTTCCCCACTATTTCTATGTCGGCAGGAGTTACATCCAATTATTATAAACCGTTTTCGACTCCGGGTGTAGACCCGTTTCATGACCAGTTTAAAAATAAAATGGGTGAATATTTCAGCTTTTCGCTTTCTTTTCCTTTGTTTGACCGGTTTGGCCGGTTTACGAATTTAAGGAAATCGCGTAATAACATGCGTATAGCAGCAGAACATCAAACGGAAATTCTGCGCCAGATCCAGAATGCGATTGAACAGAATGTTCTGGACCGTAACGGATATGCAAAAGAGATCGTGCAGATGGAAAAACAGGTGAAAGCAAACGATATGGCTTACCAGTTAACACTGCGTAAATATGAAGAGGGATTGATGAGTTCGCTGGATTTGCAGACCAGTTCGTATAACCTGTTACAATCGCGCTCTAACCTGTTACAGCGCAGGCTGATGTATCTGATTAAAGATAAAGTTGTAGATTATTACAAAGGCATACCATTGATTGAAAATAAATAAAAAATATAGAACCATGGATATCAAGTTAGAAAAGAAGAAAGGGCTGCAGAAAAAGCATATTCCTTATGTAATAGGAGGAACCTTGTTTGTGGTATTGTTGGGATGGATTATTTTTGGTAACCATGCTTCGACACTGAAAGTGGATGCACGGGGTATCAGTATCGGAACAGTAACTAGCGACCAGTTTAATGATTTTGTGCGGGTAGATGGCCGGGTGCAGCCGATCACAGTTGTACAATTGAGTCCGGAAGAGGGAGGAATTGTACAGGAAAAAGTAGTAGAGGAAGGTTCGCAGGTGAAAAAAGGAGATATTATTGTAAAACTAAGTAATTCTAATCTGGATTTGCAGATATTGTCGGCTGAAGCTGAATTGGCAGAGAAACAGAATTATCTGCGTAATACGCAGGTTACAATGGAACAGGACCGTTTAAATAATATGACGGAAAAACTTTCTCTGGAGCATGAGATCAACCGGAAAAGGAGATCTTATAAACAACAGGAAAAATTATATAAGGAAAATCTGGTGGCCCGTGAAGATTATTTGCAGGCAAAAGAAGATTTTGAATTGGCCAAACAGAAAAGGGAGCTGATTATAGAACGTCTGCGGCAGGATTCTATTTTCCGAACGAATCATGTGGCACAGTTGGAAGATAACCTGGCCAGTATGCATAAAAATGTATTGTTGATCCGCCAACGGAAAGAGAATCTGAATGTTCGTTCGCAAATAAACGGAGAGTTGGGTTTGCTGGATGTGGTACTTGGTCAGAACGTGTCGCCGGGTATGAAAATCGGACAGATCAATGATCTTTCGGATTATAAGGTGGAGGCAATGATTGATGAACGCTATATTGACAGGGTGCGTCCCGGGTTGAATGCAACTTTCGAACGTCAGGGTAGTAATTTTGAATTGGAATTGCGGAAGGTCTTCCCGGAAGTACGTGAAGGAAAGTTCCGTACAGAACTTGTTTTTGTAGGTGAACGTCCGGAGAATATCCGCAGCGGACAAACGTATTATGTAAACCTGCAATTGGGACAACCTACACAAAGTATTATGATACCGAAAGGTACATTCTTCCAGAGTACCGGCGGAAGCTGGATTTTTGTACTGGATGCCGACGGAAAGAAAGCATACAGGCGCAAAATCAGGATCGGCAGACAGAATCCGCAATATTATGAGGTACTGGAAGGTTTGGAACCGGGTGAAAAGGTAATTGTTTCCAGTTATGAAAGCTATAAGGATAATGAAATTCTTGTCTTACAATAGAATTCACTCCCCCGTTCGGCGTAGCGTTCTCGCTACGTCGGTGCAATGGGTGAAGCTCTTGCTTCACATGAGCCAGGAGGCTCTTGTTTTAAAAAGGACGTAGCCAGGAGTCTACGCCCAACATAAGTGGCAACTTGTTTTTTTTGATAGTTATAAAAATAACAACAGACTGATTATGAAATACCTGATAATGGCTTTTCGCTCCTTACGGAAAAAAAGGAAGAAGCAATGGAATTAAAATATTATCGCTTGCTGTAGGAATGGCAATGGGATTGGTGCTGATATCTAAGGTTGTCTTTGAGTTTACCTATGATGATTTCTTTCCGGATAAAGAACGGATTTATATGGTATCCACTAATGCATCCCGGGGGGATGAGGAACCCAGGGAGTATCCAAATGTATCCGGTGCGATAGCTCCGGGCATGAAAAGGGAAATAGCGGAAGTAGAAGTTGCTACACGTTTTACCGATTTGGGAGACTTTGTTTTTAAAACGCTGGAAGATAACCATAGATATAAAGGTGTTTTTATTCTGGCTGATACCTGTTTCTTTGATGTATTACCTTTTCCAGTGATCGCCGGTGATATAAAAGATGTTCTTTCGCGGCCGATGTATGTGATGATCTCTGAAAAACTGGCAAACGCTATGGGAGGAGTGCAGGAAGCTATGGGTGCTGTAATTGAATCGGATTCGTCTCCGGGAAAAATGATGACAATAGGCGGTGTATTTAAGGATTTGCCTGAAAATACGCATTTAAATTATGATGTGATTGTTTCTATGAATTCGATTGAAAACTTTACGTGGGATGGAACAGAGAATTGGGTGGGAAATGACCGGTATAGAGGCTACGTAAAGTTATACCCGGGTATAGATCCGGAAAGTCTGGCACCGGCCATCCGGCAGATGCAGGAAAGGAATCAGCCATTAGAAGAAATTGCTAATGCCGGTATTGATTTAACGTATACATTATCTCCTTTGGAAGGTGCGCACGCCCGTTTACCGGAAGTGAAAAGAATGGCCTTGTTAATGGGGTTAATAGCGCTGGCGTTGATTTTTACGGCTATTATGAATTATATCCTGATTGTACTATCCGGTTTGGTAGGCCGGACTAAAGAGATGGCGGTTTATAAATCGTATGGAGCAGATGGTAAAGAGATTATGAAAATAATGATGACCGAAACCGCTGTTCATCTTTTTATTTCTTTGCTGTTTCTGTTTTTCTAATCTTCTTATTCCAGAATAAAATAGAGGAGATATTGAGAGTATCTATTACCGCACTTTTCTCATTGAGAACCCTGTTGATCATTGTTTTAATTTGTCTGGTTGTATTCTTGATATCCGGTATTATCCCATCAATTCTCTATGCAAGAATACCGGTGGCTTCTGCTTTCCGTAATTTTAAAGAATCGCGGCGGAACTGGAAATTGGGTTCTCTGTTTGTACAGTTTGTAGCCATGACTTTCCTGATAATTCTATTATCTGTGGTTTGGAGACAATATAATCTGATGATCAATGATAATCCCGGATATAATCCGGATGAGTTGCTTTATTGTAAAACCGAGGGTGTTACCCCGGAACAGAGGCAGACTGTCCTTTCGGAATTGAGCCGTATGCCCATGGTAAAATCTGTCTCAGCAGCTTCAACTTTATCTTTTGATATGGTGAGGGGTAACAATGTTTGGCTGCCCGGTTCAGATAAAGAGTTATTTTATCTGAATGATCTTTACTTTGCGGATAAAGAGTATTTATCAGTAATGGAAATTCCCCTATTGGAAGGAGCAATATTTTCTGAGGAAATGGCGGATAATGTATGTATGGTAGACCGTAAGTTTGCAGAGAAGATCAGCCTGATAACGGGGTGGACAGATGGGGTTGTAGGGAAAGATGTGCTTGTGTCTGAGCATGGACTGTCACATATTTGTGGTGTGTACGAAAGTATTCGTATAGGTTCCATTATGTGGGAAGCTACCGGGCCCAGTATGTTATTTTACCGGAAAAATCCGGCAGAGAGTCCTATCCTGATAATAAAACTGCATGAAATGACTCCGGAAAATATTCAGGCTGTTTCTTCTACTATAGAAAGATTGTTACCGACAAAAGAAATCCATGTGAATTCATTTAAACTTGAATTGGTAAATCTGTATAATTCATCCAGACTATTCCGGGATTCTGTAATTATAGGTGGTATTGTTGTGTTATTGATCTCTATAATCGGGTTGATTGGTTATTTGCAGGATGAAATAAACCGGCGTAAATCGGAAATTGCTATCCGCAGGATTAATGGAGGTACAGTAAAAGATATTCTTAGTTTGTTTGTGACTGATATTCTTTATATCGCCTTACCGGCTTTGGTATTGGGTTGTTTGATCGCTTATTATGCAGCGGTTAAGTGGCAGGAAGATTTTACGGAGAAGACGAATCTATCCTTCCTGTTATTCCTGTCGTGTGCTATTGTGGTACTAACTATCATAATGGGAGTGATTGTTTCCAGCTCTTACCGGAAAGCACAGGAGAATCCGGTGGAGAGTCTTCGCTCGGAGTAAGTGTCTAATATTTATACACTTTTGTCAAAAAAGTGGACACCGGATAAATGATTTGTGTTTGATATGTTTTTGTAATTCAACCTTTTGTATATTTGGCACAATATTTGAATTGTAAATTAATAGAATAAAGAAATATAAACCTGGCCTGAAAAGGCACAAAATTTAATAGAAAGCAATGATCAAAATTGAAGGTTTAAGTAAGTTTTTCCGGACAGAGGAAGTCGAAACCATTGCGTTGAATAATATCTCCCTTGAGGTGAAAGCCGGAGAGTTTGTTGCTATTATGGGTCTTCGGGATGTGGTAAATCAACATTACTGAATATTCTGGGCTTGCTGGACAACCCATCGTCCGGTGATTATTATTTGTTGGGAAATGAAGTAGGGCACCTGAAAGAAAAGGAACGTACGCAGGTACGGAAAGGGAATATCGGATTCGTATTCCAGAGTTTTAACCTGATTGATGAACTGAATGTATTTGAGAATGTGGAATTGCCTTTGACCTATCTGAAATTAAAAGTTCGGAACGGAAAGAGATGGTATCCAATATTCTGAAACGGATGAACATCAGCCATCGTGCTTCGCATTTCCCGCAGCAGTTATCCGGAGGTCAGCAACAACGTGTAGCAATTGCCCGTGCGGTGGTTTCTAATCCAAAATTAATTTTAGCGGATGAGCCGACCGGTAACTTAGATAGTAAAAACGGACTGGAGGTAATGGAACTACTTACCGAACTGAACAAAGAGGGAACTACCATTATTATGGTAACTCACTCTAAGCATGATGCAGGTTTTGCTCACCGTGTAGTGAGCCTGTTTGACGGTAGCATCGTTTCTTCTGTAAGTGAGTTTATTTAATTCGATAAAAACGAAGATTGGTTTTTAGAATAATAGTATTTTATTCTAAAATTAAGAATAAATTTAAGTTGAGAATAATTCAAGGTTTTCCCTGCCTGCGAAGGTGGGGTTTACATTTTTTGGATATTAAGATTTTTCAATTATATTTGTCGGAATCTGTAGATGATCGAATAGCGATTTTGATATGTCCGGAACGTGTATCAGTGTGGAAAAAAAATCCGGATAGATAAATTTTAGGAAGAAATAAATTGTTTTGTGTATCAAAATTTATCTAACTTTGTGAGCCGATTACAGATTTTGAATTTACTCCGATGGATAGTCGGTAAATGAAGACCAAAAATAACATCCGTTACTCTCACTTATAATGGGACTGACAAACTTTGTTATACTATTACTAATGGCTTTAAGATACGTTCCAGTATGGTAAACTTGTTTTTTTTGAAGAGAGTTCTTGATAAAATTGCCCGGATAAAATATGTAAACAGGTGGGTTGTTTTTACCGCTGATTTGGGTATAAGTTTTATCTCTTCTCTTATTGCTTCGTCGTTTGTCTTTTTTGTCATGGAAAGTGGCCTGACAAGGGAGCGACTGACACAATTAATACTACTTTCGGTAGCTTGTAGTGCGGTTAGTTTTGTAATGTTCAGCTCTTATAAACGCATTATACGCCATTCTACTTTTATCGAATCCGGCCTTTTGGGACTGGTCTCTTTTATTAAAGTCCTGCTCGAATCCATTATACTGGCCTATTTTCTTCCTATTCTTTCTCCCCGTGAAATAATGTTCTTTGCCGCGATAGATGGTTTTGTAACTTTCTTTTTACTGGTTACAAGCCGTGTTATGCTGATCATTGTTTATCGTTACATAAAAGACAGTTCCGGGCAGGAAAAACAAAATCTATTGATTTTTGGAACCGGCAACCGTGCAGCTTCTATGCTGAATGGTTCTATTCATAATTCATTCCGTAATATCAAAGGTGTATACCGTATTATGGGATGCCTTACTTTCGACCGTCATCAGGGATACCGTTTAAGTGGATACCGGATCTATAAAATAGAAAGTCAGGAAGACTTTAATGAACTGGTAACCCGTTTACGGATAAAAGCGATTCTTTTCCCCGACTATAAAATCGTCAAAGAAGAAAGCGAACGCCTGGTTCGTTTTTGTGAGAAAAAGAAAATCCGGATGTTTACTTTGCCTTCCGTAGATGAAGTAAAAGACGGCAAACTAAATCTGTTGGCATTACCGGAAGTACGAATTGAAGATTTACTGGGCCGCTCAGAGATCAAAATCAATATGAAAGAGATCGCCCAGGAGCTAAAAGGACAGGTGGTACTGGTAACAGGAGCAGCCGGGTCGATAGGTGGCGAACTTTGCCGCCAGCTTTGTACCTTTGGTTTGAAACAATTAGTTCTGTTTGATAGTGCAGAAACGCCGATGCACAACATCCGTCTGGAACTGGAAGAAAAATTTCCGGACGTGGAGCTTATTCCTGTAATGGGAGATGTACGTATGCCGGCCCGGGTGGAAAGTGTATTTACCCGGTTCAAACCTTATATCGTCTTTCATGCAGCAGCCTATAAACATGTTCCTTTGATGGAAGATAATCCATGTGAAGCTGTGCAGACCAATGTGTTCGGAACCCGTACCGTGGCCGATCTATCCGTAAAATATAAGGTCTCTAAGTTTATAATGGTCTCTACAGATAAAGCAGTAAACCCAACCAATGTAATGGGGGCTTCCAAACGGTTAGCCGAAATTTATGTGCAAAGTCTGAGTATGGCTATGCAGAACGGTAAGAAAGAGGGAGAAACCCGTTTCATTACCACTCGTTTTGGAAATGTACTGGGAAGTAACGGATCAGTAATTCCCCGTTTCCGGGAACAGATCAAAAAAGGTGGCCCCATCACAGTTACCCACCCGGAAATCATCCGTTATTTCATGACAATACCGGAAGCCTGCCGGTTAGTATTGGAAGCAGCCTTCATGGGTAAAGGGAATGAAATCTTTGTATTCGATATGGGTACTCCTGTAAAAATAGTAGATCTGGCCCGTCGTATGATCGAACTGGGTGGACTAATCCCCGGAGAAGATATCGAAATTAAATACACCGGTTTGCGCCCCGGAGAAAAATTATACGAAGAGCTACTGGCTACCAAAGAAAATACACTACCAACATTAAATGAAAAAATATTCCGGGCCCAGGTACGCGAATATGATTATGAAGAAGTAGCGGATTCTATAACACAGTTGAGCCAGATAGCCCTCTGTGTGGATAGAGTAGGTACAGTCCGTATGATGAAACAATTAGTTCCGGGGTACGTGAGTCAGCATTCCGAGTTCGAAAATCTGGATAAAGAAAAAGAATCGGTTAGTGATAAAAATCTACTAACTACCAACTACTAACTACAAATATAATATGAAAGGGATCGTTTTAGCCGGTGGGTCCGGTACCCGCTTATATCCGATAACAAAAGGAGTAAGTAAACAGTTACTCCCGGTTTTTGATAAGCCAATGATCTATTATCCGATCTCAGCTTTAATGTTGGCAGGGATACGCGATATACTGATTATTTCTACTCCCTATGATCTTCCCGGATTTCAACGTTTGTTAGGAGACGGTTCGGATTACGGAGTACGTTTTGAGTATGCAGAACAACCTTCTCCGGATGGGTTGGCACAGGCTTTTATTATCGGAGAGAAATTTATAGGTAATGATTCTGCCTGTTTGGTGTTAGGAGATAATATTTTTTACGGACAGGGATTTACCGGTATGTTAAGAAATGCAGTCCGTCAGGCAGAAGAAGAAAATAAAGCAACCGTATTTGGCTATTGGGTAAGCGATCCGGAACGGTATGGGGTTGCAGAGTTTGATAAAGAGGGAAATGTCTTGAGTATTGAAGAAAAACCTCAACAGCCCAAATCCAATTATGCAGTGGTAGGACTTTACTTTTATCCCAATAAAGTGGTAGAGGTTGCTAAAAATATAAAGCCTTCCCCCCGGGGTGAGTTAGAGATTACAACAGTAAATCAGCAATTTCTTCAGGATGGAGAACTAAAAGTTCAATTATTAGGCCGTGGATTTGCCTGGCTGGATGCAGGTACTCATGATTCATTAAGCGAAGCTTCTACATTTATAGAGGTTATAGAGAAACGGCAGGGGCTAAAAGTTGCGTGCTTGGAAGGTATTGCCTTACGACACGGCTGGATATCCTGTGAGCAGATGAGAACTATGGCTCAGCCCATGAACAAAAATCAATATGGGCAATATTTACTGAAAGTAGCAGACGAAATCGAGAGATCAAAATAATTTATGGAGGTTATAAAAACTACGATAGAAGGAGTCGTTATTCTGGAACCACAGATATTCAAAGATGACCGGGGGTATTTTTTTGAATCATTTTCTCAGAGAGAATTTGAAGAAAAAGTTTGTAAAACAGTTTTTGTTCAGGATAACGAATCCAAGTCTTCTTATGGAGTAATAAGAGGACTTCATTTTCAGAAACCTCCTTTTAGTCAGAGTAAATTGGTGCGGGTTCTGAAAGGTGCTGTTTTGGATGTGGCTGTGGATATCCGCAAAGGTTCTCCAACGTTTGGACAATATGTGGCTGTAGAGCTAACAGGAGATAATCACAGACAATTTTTTGTGCCGAGAGGTTTTGCACATGGCTTTGCAGTATTAAGTGACGAGGTTATTTTCCAATATAAATGTGATAACTATTATGCTCCTCAATCAGAAGGTTCTTTAGCCTGGAACGATCCGTCTCTGGATATAGACTGGGGCATTGAACCGGATAATGTAATCCTTTCAGAAAAAGATAAACAACACCCCAATCTGGATCAAATGGATTGGTATTTTAATTATAATGAATCTTTATATTAATATAATATGGTACAACCAAAAAGAAATATCCTGATTACAGGTGGAGCCGGGTTTATTGGCTCTCACGTTGTTCGTTTATTTGTCAATAAATATCCGGAATATCATATCTATAATCTGGACAAATTAACTTATGCCGGTAATCTGGAAAACCTAAAAGATATAGAAGATAAGCCTAATTATACTTTTATAAAGGAAGATATCTGTAATTATGAAGCAATTCTGGAAATTTTCCAAAAATACAATATTAATGGAGTAATCCATCTGGCTGCGGAAAGCCATGTGGACCGTAGTATCAAAGATCCCTTTACCTTTGCCCAAACGAATGTAATGGGAACGTTATCTCTTTTGCAGGCAGCCAAAGTTTGCTGGGATGGTAAGTATGAGGGAAAACGTTTCTACCATATTTCAACTGACGAAGTTTATGGCTCGTTAGAATTTGATGGTACATTCTTCACAGAAGAGACTAAATACGATCCTCATTCACCTTATTCCGCAAGTAAAGCAAGCAGTGACCATTTTGTAAGAGCCTATCATGATACGTATGGTTTGCCCACTATTGTTACCAACTGTAGTAATAATTATGGTCCTTACCAATTCCCGGAAAAGTTGATTCCTCTTTTTATCAATAACATTTTAGAAGGTAAACCACTTCCTGTGTATGGAAAAGGAGAGAATGTACGTGACTGGCTATATGTAGAAGATCATGCCCGTGCGATAGACCTTATTTTCCATGAGGGTAAAATAGCAGATACCTATAATATCGGAGGCTTTAACGAATGGAAAAACATAGACCTGATAAAAGTCATTATTAAAACGGTGGATCGTTTATTAGGCAAACCGGAAGGTACCAGCGATCATCTGATCACATACGTTACAGATCGCGCCGGCCATGATTTACGGTATGCCATTGATTCCAATAAATTGAAAAATGAGTTAGGCTGGGAGCCTTCTTTGCAGTTTGAAGAGGGAATTGAGAAGACTGTGAGGTGGTATTTGGACAATCAGAAGTGGATAAAAAATATTACATCTGGTGGATATGAGAGTTATTATAATACCATTTATAAATATTTATTTAAATGAAAGTTTTAGTTACCGGAGCTGATGGGTTTATTGGCTCTCATTTGACAGAGATGTTATTGAATGAAAATAATGATGTGTTGGCATTATCATATTATAACTCTTTTAATAATTGGGGATGGTTAGAAGGAATAAAACATCCTAACCTTAAAGTAATAAGTGGTGATATTCGTGATCCTCATTTTTGCAAAGAGATAACAAAAGATGTCGATATAATATTTCATTTAGCAGCTTTGATTGCCATACCTTATTCGTATGTCGCACCTGATAGTTATGTTGATACAAATGTGAAAGGTACATTGAATATTTGTCAAGCAGCAAAAGAAAATAATGTTAAAAAAGTATTGATAACTTCTACATCAGAAGTATATGGAACAGCTCAATATGTTCCTATTGATGAAAAGCATCCGAAACAGCCACAATCTCCTTATTCAGCAACAAAAATTGGTGCTGATGCGATGGCTATGAGTTTTTATAATGCATTTGAACTACCGGTTGTAATTGTACGGCCTTTTAATACCTATGGACCACGTCAATCGGCGAGAGCTATTATTCCTACCATTATCTCTCAGATAGCTGCAGGAAAAAAAGAAATTAAGTTGGGAGATCTTACACCAACACGTGATTTTAATTTTGTAGAAGATACATGTAGAGGATTTATAGCTTTATCAAAATGTGAAAAAGCAATTGGACAAGAAGTTAATATTGCTACAAATTCAGAAATTTCTATGCGGGATACTTTACAAATGATAGCCGAAATAATGAAATCGGATGTACAGTTTATAGAAGATACAGACCGGTTAAGACCTAAAAAATCGGAAGTATTCCGTTTATGGGGAGATAACTCAAAAATAAAAGAATTAACTGGTTTCGAATCCTGTATAGATTTGAGAGAAGGTTTAACCAGAACTATAGAATGGTTTACTGATTCCGAAAATCTTAGTAAATACAAAACCAATATTTATAATGTATAATTCAATAGTAAATTTTATACGTCATATATTTAATGAGCAGGAGGAGTTTATTCCTTTACATGCACCGGTTTTTGTCGGGAATGAAAAAAAATATTTAAATGATTGTATTGATTCAACTTTTGTTTCCAGTGTGGGAAAATATGTAGATCAATTTGAGGATAAAGTGGCTGAATTTACTGGAGCTTCTAAGGCCGTTGTATGTGTAAATGGTACAAATGCACTTCATTTGGCAATGTTGCTTATAGGAGTAGAAAGAGAGGATGAAATATTAACGCAAGCTCTAACCTTTGTTGCTACTTGTAATGCTATTTCATATATAGGGGCACATCCTGTATTTTTAGATGTTGATCTAAATACATTGGGATTATCTCCTGTTGCGGTTAGAGATTGGTTAGATAACAATGCAATTATTAAAGAAGGACAATGTTATAATAAGAAAACCGGACGGAGAATAAAAGCATGTATTCCGATGCATACTTTTGGACATCCAATGATGATTGATGAATTAATTGATATATGCAATAAATACAATATAGTAGTAATTGAAGATGCTGCTGAAAGTTTGGGAAGTTTTTATAAAGGGAAGCATACAGGTACTTTCGGAAAGATTGGAGCAATCAGTTTTAATGGAAATAAAACGATAACAACTGGTGGCGGTGGTATGTTATTATTTCAGGATAAAGAACTAGGACTCCGGGCAAAACATCTTACTACCCAAGCTAAAATTCCCCATCGTTGGGAATTTATGCATGATGAAATTGGCTATAATTACCGTATGCCCAATATCAATGCAGCCCTGGGCTGTGCCCAACTGGAAAATCTGGAGAGATTTGTAACAGATAAAAGGGAAACAGCGACCTTATATAAAGATTTTTTTAGAAACATAGAAGGTGTAGAGTTCTTTACTGAACCGGATCATTGTTACTCGAATTATTGGTTAAATACACTTATTTTTAAAGATAAAAAGGCTCAACAAGAGTTTCTTAAATATACTAACAATAACGGTGTGATGACACGTCCTGTTTGGCAATTAATGAATAAACTGATCATGTTTAAAGATTGTCAAACGGACAGTTTAAAAAACACGGAATGGCTGGAGCAAAGGATTGTAAATATTCCAAGTAGTGTACGATTAAAAAAATGAAGCCTCTAATTTTGATAGGTGGGGGCGGACATTGCAAATCTGTTATAGAGGTAGCAGAAAGTAGTGGACGTTCTATATTAGGTATATTGGATACAGCTGAGAATGTAGGAAAAAAAGTCCTTGGTTATCCCATTCTTGGTACAGATGATGATATTATATCATATGTTAATATAGCTGAGTATATTGTTTCTGTTGGTTTTATAAAAGATCCTACTATACGAATCAGAATACATGCTATTATATCCTCCATAGGAGGTGCTCTTGCAACACTTATAGCCTCTACAGCTCATGTGTCTCCACATGCAATTATAGGAGAAGGGACAGTTGTTATGCATCAGGCAGTAATAAATGCTGATGTATCTGTTGGAAAAGGCTGTATTATAAATACATTTAGTAATATAGAACATGATGTCATGATCGGAAATCATTGTCATATTTCTACAGGTGCAATGATTAATGGTGATTGCAAAGTAGGAGACGGTTCTTTTATCGGGAGTCAATCGGTAGTTGTGAATGGTGTTTCTATAGGTGCAAATACGATTGTTGCTGCCGGTAGCATGGTCCGTAAAAACATTATAAAACCTGGAATTTATGCCGGTAATCCAGTTAGTTTTTATAAATAAATAATGCGTAAAACTCTTATTATAGCAGAAGCGGGTGTAAATCATAACGGATCTATTGAACTCGCTAAAAAATTAATTGACGCAGGTGCTGATGCAGGTGTGGATTATGTTAAATTTCAGACATTCAATACACAGAATCTTGTGTTAAAGCAGGCTGAGAAAGCGGAATATCAGAAGCGAAATCTAAATAATGATGATACAAGTCAATATGCCATGCTACAAAAACTGGAGTTAACCAAAGAAGAGCATTTTGAATTAATAAATTATTCTAAACAAAAAGGAGTCAATTTCTTTTCTACGGCTTTTGACCTTGAAAGTATAGATTTTCTGGCGACTTTGAATCTGGGTTTTTGGAAAATTCCATCAGGAGAAATCACTAATTATCCTTACTTAAAACGTATAGCACAGCATAAAGAACCTGTAATTTTATCTACGGGAATGAGTACCCTGGAAGAGATAACTGATGCTATTGATGTGTTAAAAAGTTTTGGAGTCAGGAAAGAAATGATTACTGTGTTACATTGCAATACAGAGTATCCAACCCCTTATGCAGATGTCAATTTATTAGCTATGCAAACTTTATGTGGAAAGTTAAATGTATCCGTAGGATATTCTGATCATACTTTAGGGATTGAGGTGCCTATTGCAGCAGTAGCGTTAGGAGCTACTATTATTGAAAAGCATTTTACATTGGATAGAAACATGGAAGGTCCGGATCATAAAGCTTCTTTAGAACCAACAGAACTGAAATCTATGGTTAGGGCAATTCGTAATATTGAACAAGCATTAGGCAGTAAACATAAAATAATTTCTTCATCTGAAAAAGGTAACCGGGAAGTTGCAAGAAAAAGTATAGTAGCAGCACGGGATATTTTAGAAGGAGAAGTTTTTACCGAGGAAAATTTAACGGTAAAAAGACCAGGTAAAGGAATTTCTCCTATGAAATGGAAAGAAATTATAGGTACAAAATCTCCCCGTCATTTTAAGACGGATGATCAAATTACATACTCATGAGAAAAATATGTATTGTTACTGGTAGTAGGGCTGAATATGGATTACTGAGTGGATTGATGGCTTCTATAAAAGCTGATCCGGATTTGCAGCTTCAGATAATTGCTACAAATATGCATCTTTCGCCGGAATTTGGTCTTACTTATAAGGAAATAGAAAATGACGGTTTTCATATTGATAAAAAAGTTCAGATGCTTCTTTCATCGGATACTCCGAATGCGACAACCAAATCTTTAGGTCTTGCTACCATTGGTTTTGCAGATGCATATGAAGATTTAAAGCCTGACTTAATCGTTGTATTGGGAGATCGTTATGAAATATTGGCAGCGGTGTCTGCTGCATTGTTTTATAGAAAACCAGTTGCTCATATTCATGGAGGAGAAATTACAGAAGGAGCATATGATGATGCTATACGTCATGCAATAACGAAGATGAGCCATCTACATTTTACATCAACAGAAGAATATCGGAGACGGGTGATACAATTAGGAGAACAACCGGATAGGGTTTTTAATGTAGGAGCATTGGGTGTAGAGAATATAAAGAAAGTTCCTTTAATGTCTAAAAATGAGATTGAAGATAATCTTAATTTTAAACTAGGAGATAAAAGCCTTCTCGTTACCTATCATCCGGTAACATTAGAAAACTCTTCAGCCGAACAGCAAATTCAGAATTTACTGGATGCATTGGAAACTATTTCTGGATATCAGATAATTTTTACAATGCCAAACTCAGATACGGGAGGTAGAATTATAATTGAAAAAATTCAAAAATTTGTAGAAAGCCATAAAGAACATGCAATTGCATTTACATCATTAGGTAAAAAACGATACTTTTCAACTTTACAATATGTCTCAGCTGTGATTGGTAATTCTTCAAGTGGGATTGTGGAGGTACCATCTTTTGGAATTCCTACGCTCAATATTGGAGATAG
Organism: Tannerellaceae bacterium; assembly: GCA_021203545.1. GTDB lineage: Bacteria > Bacteroidota > Bacteroidia > Bacteroidales > Tannerellaceae > UBA4116. The sequence continues at coordinate 49,152 of JAJQAZ010000052.1, forward strand.
ACAAAAAGGACGGATATCCCCCAACAGTGTAATTCATTGTGGAACTGAAAAGCATGAAATAACAAAATCGCTATCTAAAGCTTTATCCGAAGAATTTAAACGAACATTATTTAATGTGCAAAATCCATATGAACAATTAGATACTACAAAGAAAATCCATCAGATAATAGCAAAAAGTACGTTAGACAATCTTATACAAAAAAGATTTTATAATATATGAGAATATTAGTCGTAATTCCGGCAAGAGGAGGAAGTAAAGGGATTCCCGGGAAGAATATAAAAGAATTAGCAGGGAAGCCTTTAATTAAATATACTGTAGAATTAGCAAGAGTAATTGTTAGTGATGAAAATATTTGTGTTTCTACTGATAGTGATGAAATTAAAAGTGTTGTTGAAGAATTCGGTTTAAAGGTGCCATTTAAACGACCAGACTCTTTAGCAACAGATACGGCTGGAACTTATGAAGTACTATTGCATGCTATTAAATATTATGAAGATAAAGGACAGGTTTTTGATTGTTTATTATTATTACAGCCAACATCTCCATTGAGGAATGAAATACAAGTGAAAGAGGCTTTAAGTTTGTTTAATCCTGAGTTGGATATGGTTGTTTCTGTAAAAGAAGCATCGACAAATCCTTATTATGGTTGTTATGAAGAAGATGAAAATGGATTTTTATATGTTTCAAAAGGAAATGGGAAAATAAAAAGACGTCAGGATGCTCCGAAAGTTTGGGAATATAATGGTGCAATTTATATAATTAATATTAATTCATTAAAACAAAAAACATTCTCTGAATTTGAGAGAATAATAAAATATCAAATGGACGATTATTCTTCTATGGATTTAGATACTCCATTAGATTGGACTATAGCAGAATTATTAATGAGCAATAAATAATAAATAATGAATATTGAGGACCATATTATACATATAGATTCAACTATACTTGACGCACTAAAAGCTTTGAATTCAATATCAGGAGGAGCTTTAACTTTATTTGTAGTTGATTGCGATAGGAAGCTTGTTGGAACTGTAACTGATGGTGATATTAGAAGACAGTTAGTTAATGGATCCCCATTAACTGAACCTATTATAGAAACCATGAATAAGAACTTTACTTGTATCCGTGGTAAAGACGTTAGGGTCTCTTTAATAAGAGAATATAAAGAAAAAGGAATTTCTCTTTTACCAAGAGTGAATGAAAATGGTAAAATAGTAGAGATTTATAATTTGAAAAAAAATAAATCAGTTCTTCCTATAGATGCAGTTTTAATGGCTGGAGGAAAAGGGGAACGTTTGCGCCCATTAACCGAAAACTGTCCTAAACCTCTTTTGAAGATAGGAAATAAGGCTATTATAGATTATAATATTGAAAGATTGATCTCATATGGAGTAAAGGAATTAACTGTAACTGTGAATTATCTGCGGGAACAGATAGAAGACCATTTTTCAAATACAATTGAAGGTGTAAAAGTTAATTGTATACAAGAACCTTGTTATTTGGGAACAATAGGATCGGTAAAATTTGTCCATTCTTTTGAAAATGATACTGTTTTAGTTATGAACTCTGATCTATTTACAAATATAGACTATGAGGATTTTTATTTGCATTTTGAGAAACATAATGCTGATATCTCTGTTGCTGTTGTACCTTATGTTGTAAATGTTCCATATGGTATATTTCGGTTGGATGGAAGAGAAATTCACGGAATAGAAGAGAAACCAACATATAATTATTATGCAAATGCGGGTATTTATTTAATAAAAAGAGAACTTTTAGATTTGATTCCTGATAACGAGTTTTTTAATGCTACAGATTTTATAGAAGCTCTTATAACTCAAAAAAAGAAGGTTATTCGATTTCCTATAACAGGTTATTGGATTGATATTGGTAAACATGAAGAATATAAGAAGGCACAAGAGTTAGTTAAACATATCAATATATAAGCCTTATTGATTTTGACTATTTGAATTTTGGTATACTTCTATTTTGAGAGAATATTATATAGGAAATGAAATTATTGTCGGTTTTAAAAAATAAACTATTTGTTAATATATTTTATTATGGATTGGGTGACTTTATAGTTACGGCTTGTTCTACTTTTTTGTTAATCCCATTATACGTATCGCAATTAGATACAACGGAATATGGGATTTTTAATATTATAAATAACAATACAATTATCTTTACTTATATTTTTCAATTTGGAATAATATCAGCTTTTTCAAGGTTATATTTTACTTTTAAACAAAGAGAAAAGAAAAGAGAATATATCAATTCAGTTATTGTATTCCATTTGATTTATTCTGCGTTTCTTTTCTTAACTGTATATCTCTGTTCGAATTTAATATTTAAAGTGTTGTCACCTTCTCTTACAAATGTGAAGTTTCAATACTTTTCGGTAATAGTAAGTTTCCTGAGCTTTTTGCCTGCTTTATATTATGGGATTTTACGGGTTGAAAATAAAGCAAGTAAGTTTTTTATGTTTCAAATCATTACAGTTAGTATATTACTTTTGATGATTAGCGTATTTTTTTTTACTAAGAGATTTAATTTATCTAATTTACTTATTGCACAATTGTTTTCAGGTATTATAATGTTTATTATTATAATATTCTTGTTGGGTAGGTCTTTTGCACTCCCAGGAGACTATATAGATTCTATAAAAAACACATTAAAATTATCTCTTCCTATATTTATCGGATATATTGCATATTTCTTAATATCCCGTTATAGTATAGTTATATTACAAAAATATATTACGCTTTCTGAGATTGGAATATACACTTTTGCACAACAGATAGCTATGCTTACTACATTTCTTTCTGCTGTAATAGGAAAGGCTATACAACCTTATATTTTTTCTTCTTCTAATGATCAGTTAAATCAAAGAGTTAATTTAATAGAGCAGAAATATAAAATTTTCCTTGTATGGTTTACTTGTTTGGTAATTTTTTTCATAGAAGATATCTTTAATCTTATTCTTCCTGATAATTATTTACCGGCTATTCAAATTTCTCGTTTTTTACTTTTTATCACATTGATTTATAACTTTACATTAATAGAAAATTCAGTTCTATTATATCATATGAAGAATAAGATTTTGCTTTTAATTACTATATGTGGTTCAGGAATAAATTTTATTCTGAATCAATTATTGGTTCCTCATATGAAAATTTCCGGAAGTATAATAGCTATGTTTATAGCTTTCTCCTTTACTTGTTTGGCGCAGATTTATTATAGTAATACAACTGTGACCAAAATAAAATATAATAAAGCTCAATTGCTTTTAATCCTATCTATTATAATATTT
>JAJQAZ010000005.1 GCA_021203545.1 Tannerellaceae bacterium
GCATTATATGATTTTTTTTAGTTTTGAAAGAATAAAAATTTTATTTTTAGACTAATCTTAGTTCTTTGAGAACTGTTGTTTTTTTATGTAAAAAAGAATAATAATTGATATTTTTAACTTGTTTATTCAAAGTTTCATGTTAATTATTTCTGCTGAAACCATTCCAACCACACAAAAAATCCGGGACATGATTAATAGGAAGGTATTAATTCTCCAACTTCTCCGGTGACAGGATCAAAAGAAAAGCGAAAATCATATGCTTCACCTGTATTGATAAAGAAATAGAGTTCGTCCTGTATATAATATACATCCAGAAAGTGGATATATGCATTCCGGGAATTGTTGTATAGAGTATGGATAATTCCGGCTACATCCCATTTTATGATTCCCTCTGCAGATTGGATATATGCTTTGCCGGAAGTAGGTTCAATTACTGTCGTATGGATTCGATCTTTTAAGGATAGTAAAATTGGATCCTGAATATCCATTGTCTTGTTTTTGACAGTTTTAATGTAAATAATAAATATACCTGTTTTTATTCAGATTAAGAATATCTGGCTTTTATAATGTATGTCTTTTCATCATATCCTCAAAAGTGGTTATTTTCCCTTCTTTTGCTTGTTGAATTGCTAACCGGGTTCTTGCATTTAATTCTTCTATTGAATATTGACAAGGAAGAATCTCTTTATGAGTTAACTCAATATAAAATCGTTCCAACTCATTAAATAGTTCTTCATCGTTTAAGTCATTGAGGATTGAGTTGATTAATCCTGCTTTCCGTTCTGATAAATTTAATAAATGCCCTGTAGTTTGAAAATTTGTGCCTGCCTGATAGCTAAAACCGGGTTCGTTTAGCATCTTTTCCTGTGGGTTAGCTTGCTTGTAATTTTTTTTCATATTTGTCTTATGTAATTGTTTTGATTCCTTTTTTAATATAAACACAAAAATAACATTTATCCGGAGATTCTTTATCTTTGTTGGAATAAATCTGATATAATATGGACTTGTACAAGGCTAATGAGAAGCGATATACTTCTATGGAGTACCGTCGTTGTGGAAGAAGTGGGATATTGCTGCCGGCTATTTCGCTCGGTTTGTGGCATAATTTCGGGAGTGTGGATGTGTTTGATAATTATAGTCAGATCGCATATACTGCTTTTGATGCCGGTATAACGCATTTCGATCTGGCCAATAATTATGGGCCTGTATATGGTTCGGCGGAAGAAAACTTTGGACGTATCCTTAAAAAGGGATTGGGGCATTACCGGGATGAAATGATTATTTCTACCAAAGCCGGATATGATATGTGGCCCGGACCGTATGGTAACTGGGGGAGCCGTAAGTATTTGATGGCAAGCCTTGACCAGAGCCTTAAACGGATGGGAGTGGAGTATGTGGATATATTCTATTCGCACCGTCCGGATCCGGAAACTCCGATAGAAGAAACGATGGGTGCACTGGCTGATATCGTGCGGCAGGGAAAAGCCCTGTATGTAGGTATCTCTAATTACAGCGACGAACAGGCTGACCGGGCATTGGCTGTATTGAATGAGTATAAGGTGCCCTGCCTGATTCATCAGGCACGTTATTCGATGCTTGACAGATGGGTGGAACCAGCCTTATTACCGTTTTTGAAAGAAAAAGGGGTGGGGCTGATTGCTTTCTCGCCGTTGGCACAGGGTATATTGTCTGCTAAGTATCTGAACGGTATACCGGAACAATCCAGGGCAGCGAAGTCAACCGGACATTTACAAACTACCATGATTACTGATGAGGTGTTAAATAAAGTGCGCTGTTTGAATGATCTGGCTTTGCAACGGGGGCAAACACTTCTGGAAATGGCAATCGCCTGGTTATTGAAAGACCCGGGAGTAACCAGCGTATTGATTGGTGCCAGCTCTGTAGTACAATTAAATAGTAACCTGAAAGCCTTGCAGAATTGTAGCTTTACGCAGGAAGAATTGGTGGAGATAGAAAATATATTAAGTAGATAAAAGTATTAAAATATTACAACGGTTTGTTCACTTTGTTTGGTGTAGCGTCCTCGCCAATGCCATCAACTTAAGATTTAGATAGCTCTTTGTTGGTCGAAGGGGACCCCGATAAACCGGGATGTTCCATTTGCAATCACCGCCTGTGGGATATAAGGATTTGTAATCCGCTTACAGATTCCGAACTCTCTATTTAAGGGGTATTCATTTGTTTGTCGGATCACAGATCCTAATACTCGTTAGTCGGGGATTACAAATCCCCTCCGACCAAAAAAGATATTCTCTCTTAAGCTAATCTCGACACCCAACTTTTAGCTTGTAATCCAGAAGGGATTGAATGTGAATAACCCCCGGTGAAGCGTAGCGACCGGGGGTGAGTGAATCTCTTGTATTTTTTCAACGCCGAACGGTGTTGAACTTATGATTCAACCCACTGTCGGGGTTGATGTCATTTTGGGTTTTTGTTTCCCCCAGTCGCTACGCTTCACTGGGGGTTATTCACATTCAATCCCTTCGGGATTACAACTTAAAAAGATGTGTTTAGAAAGTAGCCCGGGAGGGAGAATTAGATACGATTACTCTTTTACTGGGGAACTATCTTATGCTCTTCTGAACAGTGATACGATCCATAGTAGCAGTAAGGCACCTATGGTAGACATAATGATTGAGCCCAGGATGCCGTTCATGGCTAATCCTAATAGGCCAAATATCCAACCACCGATTACACCACCGATGATCCCTACGATCAGGTTAACTACTAAACCATATCCGGCTCCCCGGAAAATTTTACCTGCCAGAAATCCGGCAAGAATCCCTATAATTATTGATATTAATATTCCCATAACTTATTTTTTTAGTTCTTGATAACCTAAAAACAACAAGTTTAGTGGTATTGTTCTGCCTTAGCAGGTAAACGAGAAGTAACAAGAGGTCCCGGATGGCTCTTTGGTGTCAAACCATATTTTACCTTTATGGGCTTCCGCATACGAGTTACTCAACAGCCAGCCATTATCTTTTTGCTCTTTTTCAGCTTCTCCCTGCGTGCCGGTGCGGTGTATTTTTACCACACACTGGTCATCCGGAGCAGCATAACACGAAAGGATTACCTGGCCCCCGGCTGGTTATACCGGATCGCGTTGGAGAGGAGGTTACGGATAATGGAACGGAACATTTCGATATCTACATCGGCCAATAGTTCGGAGTCGAATCCTTCTTTAAACAGGGTTACCTCTTTTTGCTGTGCTACCAGTTGGTAAGAGTTCGCTATATTGGCCAGGATACTGTTAATGTCTACCCGTTGCCTTCTGGGTTTGCATATATCCGGATGGTAATTGTTCAGTTTCTGGTAGTTGTCCCATATCAGGGCCGCCTCTGTTGTTTCGTTACAGATGCCCAGCAACAGTTCGTACTCATCTTTGGCTATACTATCCTTCCCCAACGTATGCAATAGGGATGTATTCATTAACCGGATGGAGTGCAGCGACGAACGTAACTGTTTGGAAACAGCCGAGTAGTTTCGCTCTTTGTTTTCAAGTCTTTCCTGCAATTGCCGGATGAGGAGTTGTTGTTCCTGCTGCTGTTTATAGAAACTGATCCGGTTGAATAGTTCGTCTTTGCGTAACGGCTTCATCAGCGAATCGGTTGCTCCTTTTTGGAACGCTGCCGTCAAAAGGTCGCGGCAACTACCGTCTACCAATACGATCACAGGAACAGTACTGAATTTTATATTTGAACGTAATTCGTGCAGAAAGGAGAATTTTTCTTCCGGATTGTCTGTTAAATCCAGTAGAATCATATCCGGAAGCCAGTTGTTTATCAACTCTTTAGCAGTTACAACATCAGCGGCGCTCCGGGAAACGTACATTTTCATAGTTAAAGCAGATGTGGCTATCGCCGCAGTCTGCGGATCCTTATCAATAATAAGGGTCTTGTACATATAAGTAAATTTGTCCATCTTCGTTAAATCTATCATTGGTTATACAAATTTACTCATTTTCATTGACTTAACACTTAAAAGTGTACTAATTGATGTTATTTCACTCTTAAGAATGTTATGAGTTACTAAGAAAACCAAATCGCTTTACAGGATTTTTAGAATACCACATTTTTTGTGTAGGTTTGCAGTTAAATACAGACGACTCAATGAAACCCTTTTTATATCAGATAGCAGACCTTTTTCATAAGAACTATGGAGTAAAGATCAGCCGTTTTGCATTTATATTCCCCAATAAACGTACCGGGCTGTTCTTCCAGAAGTATCTTTCGGAAATTTATGATAAGCCTCTTTTCTCGCCCTCAGTTTTGACTATCAGTGATTTATTTCTTGAATTAAGCGATAAACAATTGGCAGACCGTATCGGTATGCTGTTTAAACTTTATTCGATCTATATACGGAAAAGTAATTCGCCGGAGTCGTTTGACGAGTTCCTGCACTGGGGCGAAATGCTGTTAAGTGATTTTGACGACGTGGATAAATATATGGCCAATGCCCGGATGCTATTTACCAACGTTACTGATTTGCGTACGATTGAGTCTGATTATTCTTTTCTTAGCCCCTCGCAGATTGCTGCTATCCGTACGTTTTGGAACTCCTTCAATCCTACCACTTCCGGGACTAACGAGAAAAGTTTCCTGGCTGCCTGGGAAATACTGTACGATCTGTATACAACTTTCCGTGAAGAATTGGCAGAAGAGGGAAAAGGGTATGAAGGGATGATCTACCGTGAAGTGATAGACCGTCTGGCAAGTGTAGAGAAACTGGATTTTCCCTGGGAAAAGGTCGTATTTGTAGGGTTGAATGCTCTCTCGTTGGTAGAGGAAAAATTGCTTGGTGAATTGCAAAAAGCCGGTATTGCTGATTTTTATTGGGACTATGAATCGGATATGGTGAAAGATCCCGAAAACAGAGCCTCTTACTTTGTGTCGCGCAACCGTTCGCTGTTTCCTTCGCTACTCGAATGGCCGGAACAGCAGCTGGCAAAGCCGGAGATAGAGGTTATCGGGATACCTTCCGGTATCGGGCAGGCTAAACAGGTATACACCTTATTGGAGGAAATGCATCGCAACAATCAGTTAAACCCGGAGGAGGCTCTCAAAACAGCTATCGTGTTGCCGGATGAAAGCCTGCTGATCCCTGTGCTGAATTCCATTCCGGAGCAGATAAAGCATATCAATGTAACTATAGGTTATCCCCTTACGGGAACTCCGGTAGCCTCGTTGATGGAATATGTATTGGCTTTGCATAAAAACCTGCGGTATGTAGACCGCCAGCCTATGTTTTATTACCGTGATGTACTGGCGGTATTGAACCACCGGTATATGATGTCGGCCAATAAAGAAGTGGTTTCTGCCCTGATCCGGAATATCACGATGTTTAATAAAATATATATAGGGAAGGACGAACTGGCCCGCACACCCCTGATGGAAACTATTTTCCGCCCGGTAGACCAGGTTGAGGAATTGTCGGACTACCTGTTGGATGTACTGGAACAATTAAACTTCTATATGCGCCTGGCAGCCTGGCAGGAGAACCCGGTAGAGGAGGCAGACGAAGACGAATTGTCAATTCTTAATTCTCAATTGTCTATCCGGGACCTGGAACAGGAATTCATTTTCCACTATTTTGTTACGGTAAACCGGATGAAGGAGGTAATGAAAGAGTGTGGTATCGAAATCCGTATCAATACCTATTTCAGGTTATTGAACCGGATTACTGAAAATATTAAGATTCCTTTTAAAGGAGAACCGCTTTCCGGATTACAGATTATGGGTATCCTGGAAACCCGTGCCCTCGATTTTGACCGTTTGATTATCCTGTCCATGAACGAAGGGGTATTTCCGGTAAAGAAATCATCCAATTCGTTTATCCCCTATAATTTGCGGAAAGGTTTTGATCTTCCTACTTACGAACATCAGGATAGTATCTGGGCCTATTATTTTTACCGCTTGTTGCAACGTACCTCTCATGTATCTCTTATTTATGATACCCGCAGTACAGGGCTTCTGTCGGGCGAAAAAAGCCGCTTTATCCACCAGTTGCATTACCATTATAATTATCCGCTGCAGAATAAGCTGGTCGTATATAATGTATCGTCGTCTAAAACCACTGCTTTACAGATGATCAAAACGGATCAGATACAGGAGGCACTATCTGCTTTTTATGTAGGGGGCGAACGGGCACTGTCGGCCAGTGCGATCAATACCTATCTGGATTGTCCGCTGAAATTTTATTTCATGGTCATAGAAAATGTACAGGAGGAAGAGGAAGTAACCGAGGCCATGGAAAGTGATGTATTCGGTAGTATCCTGCACAAAGTGCTCGAAGACCTGTATGCTCCTTACCGGGGCCGTACGCTGATGCCGGATATACTGAAATCGATCCGGAAGTCGGAAGAACTGCTTACGGAAACTATCCGTCGTGCTTTTGCTGAGATATTTTTTAAAACAGAGACTGTTCGCCCGCTTACAGGGCGGAACTTCCTGATTGGTGAAATGATCCGTAAATATATAAAGAAAGTGCTGGAGCGGGATGCCCGGTGGGCACCTTTCCGTTACATAGAGTCCGAAAAGCGGATAAAAGATATTTTTACCCTGTCGGACAACAGGCAGATACAACTGAAAGGTTTCATTGACCGGGTGGATGAAGTGAACGATACGGTCCGTATTATCGACTATAAGAGTGGCGAAGGGATTAGTACTTTCCGTGATATCCAAAGCCTGTTCAATAAAGAGGAGAAAGAACGTCCCAAAGCCGTTATGCAGGTATTTATGTATGCATGGATGTATAACCGCCTGCCCGAAGGCCGCAACCGCCTGGTACAGCCGGAGATCTATTTTATGAGACGGATATTCTATGATACCTTCGATCCGGATATCTATTACCGCCTTGACCGGATGAAAAAGGCCCGGGTGGAAGCCTTTGTGGATTATGCTACCGATTTTGAACGGGAAATGCGAAACTGCCTCGACGAAATATTCAACCCTGAAATCCCCTTCACCCAAACCCCCACCGGCAAAGCCTGCATGTGGTGCAACTTCAAAGAGATTTGTGGGGTGTAAGTAAGTTTTTTCATAGAGGATGTTTCTTTTCCATTTCTTCGTGTGACCGGTATTTTCCTTCTTTATATTGTTGTAAACTTTCTTCTGCTAAACGTTGTATTATTGGGATCGTAGAAGGGTAAGGTTGTTTACTTGTGTTTAAAGAAGATCCCCTGGATGTATCATTGTGTTGAATAGGAAAATAAGAGATTTCCGGTTCTTTTATTTTTTCCGGATTATCTTTCATGGGTTTGTAATATTTCTTCATAATTTTATTTGTTTGGTAAAATAAAGTGTACTTTACAAAAATAGTATTTTTTCTTTAGATATAGTATGAAATAATTGTTTTTTCTTATTGCTATAAAACATCTGTATTAGTCTATATCGCAGCAAGGTAACTCTATATAGAAAATAAATATACAGAAATTTTAAGCTGGGCCTTTGGCCCGAAAAACCATGTGCAATATTATAACCCACGGTGGTGCTCAGCCGTGGGCTGAATTAAGTTACCCTTATCAGGGCGAAATAAATTTATATTATTCAGGAAAAGATCAAAAAAGGAAACCCAGCGAGAAACTCATTACGTTGATGCGTTTGTCGAAACTGATGTCGGTAATGGTAGATTCTGAGGGGTTTTGGTTTTTGAAGTCCGAATCCTGTTTGTTTAGTCCGAATTCGTATTTGAAATCAAAGAATAGCCGCCAGATGCTGACGGCTACTCCGGTTACGATATTTATATCGAAATAATTACGGTTTACACCGAACCGGTTTTGTGAGTTCGAGAAGTTGAATGTGTAATCGGTTTTGTAATTGTATTTTAGCTGGGGGCCAGCCATGAGACTTAAGCCGTAAGGGCCTTCTTTTATAACGTTATAGCCCACCAGTACGGGTATCTCGATTGTTTCGAATGTCATATTGAGAGTCAATGGATCCAGGATGTCTTCGTCTCCCTCTATACCGGAAGGAAGCAGGAACCGCAGTTCGGAGGAGGAGTGGTGCCAGGAGATACTGGGTTGAAGGAAGATGCGCCGCATATTGATCCGCCCGAACAGCGAGGCGGTATAGCCTACCTGGTAATGGGTCTGGATATTGTTGGCCTCTTTCCCGTCGATAGTCAGGGAGTTGATGATAGGCAGAGATGATTTAAGCCCAACAGTGGCTCCCCAGTTAAATACTTTGTTATCAGTACGTATTGTGCGCCGTTCCTGTGCAGTAACAGAAATAGTTAGAAACAGGCAGAGAAGCAGAAGGACTTTATTTCTCATTTTATTTTTTCTTTTTGACGGACCACCCGAATGTACCAATGATTTCTCCCAGACTGTAATATTTACCATGGCTGTAGGCCAGTAGTCCGGCCCGTTGCATATCGAAAGCACCTGTTCCGGGATCCAGGTATTGATCGTCTGCCTGTACATTCACTACATCTGCAATAAACATATCATGGCTGCCCAATGCCAACACCTCTTTAACCCGGCATTCGATGCATAAAGGGCACTCTTCGATAGTAGGGGCACTCACTATACTGCTTTTGCCGGGAGTAAGGCCCATGGCTGCGAATTTGTTATGGTCTTTTCCCGAATTCACCCCACACCAGTCAGTCTGGTAAGCAAGTGCTTCGGTGGTAAGGTTGATTACAAATTCCATATTTTTTACCAGTACCGGGTACGAGTGGCGTTCGGGCCGTATGGATATATAACACATCGGCGGGTTCGTACAGATCGTACCTACCCAACTGGCTGTAATGATATTATATTCCTCCGGTTTGCTGTCACAACTGATCATTACCGCCGGCAGCGGATAAATCATGGTTCCCGGTTTCCAGTTTACTTTCATGTTGAACTCACTTTGTTCGTTAGTAGTTAAGTAGTCAAGGAGTTATCAGTCGCTTCGCTCCTTAGTAGTCAAGGAGTCAAGTAAAAATAATAAATAATCTACTTAACTACTAACGACCGAAGGAAGTGATAACTACTAAGGAGCGAAGCGACTGATAACTCCTTGACTACTTTTTATTTAATAACTATATCCTCTTTCAGGATTTTACGTTCGCAGTAACGGCAGCGGATAGTTCCGCTTTCTTTGTTGATTACGCTGAAACGGGTTTCCATAGGCTCGTTGTTAGTAATGCATTTCGGATTGTTGCATTTTACGATACCGGTAATCTCGTCGGGCAGGGAGATTCGTTTTTTCTCTACCACTTCGTAATCCCGTATTACGTTTAGTATTACGTTGGGAGCGATCAGCGCAATGCGGTTGATTTCGTTCTCTTCGAAGAATTTGTCGGAGATTTTAATCATTCCTTTGTTACCCATTTTCTTGCTTTGCAGGTTGTTACCAATTGTAATGGTGTTATCCAGCCCTTCCAGTTCGAGCAGGGAGGCTACTTTGAACAATTGTGCCGGGGGGATATGGTCTATGGAGGTTCCGTTTTCTAATGCGGCAACCTGTAGTTCTTTTTTCTTTTCGGGTGACATATGCTGGGATCAAATTAAATGGTTAAGACCTAATACTTCACAAATTATGGCTTCGCGCGTAAATAGTCCGTTGCGTGCCTGCTGTATGTAATATGCTTTCGGGCTGTCGTCCACATCGTAGGCTATCTCGTTTACACGGGGCAGCGGATGTAGTATGCGGAGGTTTTCTTTGCTGTTTTCCAGCATTTTGCGGCGCAGGATGTATACGTTTTTTACTTTTTCGTATTCTTCAAGGTCGGTAAACCGTTCGCGTTGTACCCGGGTCATGTAAAGAATATCAGACTGGTTGATGATCTCTTCGGTGAAATCTTTGTGTTCGGTATACGGAATGCACAATGAGTCGCACAGGTGTTTGTATTCGTCCGGCATGCGCAATTCCTCCGGAGCAACGAAATGAAAAGTAGGTCTAAAGTGCGACATTCCTACGATCAGCGAATGTACTGTACGGCCATATTTCAGGTCGCCCACCAGGGTAATGGTCAAATTATCCAACGTACCCTGTGTTTGCCGGATCGAATACATATCGAGTAATGTTTGCGAGGGGTGCTGGTTGGCTCCGTCGCCGGCATTTACGATCGAAACGTCTGTTATTTCGGAAGCGTAGCGGGCGGCTCCTTCCAGGTGGTGGCGCATAATGATGAGGTCGGCATAGTTGCTGACCATTAATATCGTATCTTTCAGCGTTTCGCCTTTGGACGAACTGGTAGTTGATGCGTCCTGAAAACCAATCACCCTGCCTCCCAGACGGTTTATGGCTGTTTCGAAGCTTAACCGGGTACGGGTAGACGGTTCAAAAAACAGCGTGGCCGCAACCTTGCCTTCCAGGATTCTGCGGTTAGGATTTTCCTCAAACTTCCTGGCATTCTCCAGAATACGGAGGATGTCTTCTTTGGAACATTGATCGATTGAAACTAAACTTTTACTCTTCATTTTGTATGTGCTTCTTTATATGCAAATATACAGGATTATTTTTTCACTCACCATGATCTTAGAGGGAAATAACTGCTGTATTTTGTACAAAGGTAAAAGAGCGGATTGTATCAAATACGCGAACGGAATTAAACGGAATTAAACAGAATCGAATGGAATTAAACTGGCTTAAAACTATGGGCTATGCTGAACAGAAGGTTAGGCACAGATTTAAATCTGCGCCAGCAAAAAAGCTTACGTTGACAATAGTAAGGGTGATGCAAATTCCAACTATGCTTTTTGGGTGGGGAAGCATACCTTTTTTGTTTGGAGAATATACCTTGTTTTTGCCGCAAATATACCTTGCTGTGCCGGCAGGATACTCTTTTTTTGATGTTTCTATGCATCTGAGGAATATATTTGTTCGATATATCGTAATTTTTGTTGTTTTTAGTTTGCTGTTGCGGATAAAATGTTTTACTTTTGCGTAGATAATTCAACTAAAAGCAGCAAGCGCAATGACAAATTTTATCCCTACATATCAGCAGAAAGAGGTTCCCTTTGCCGGGCTTGTCAGGTCTGTGCGGGATGTTTTCTTTTTTCTTCAGGATTTTAAAAATCTATTTTTATTTATTTTCTATCTATATATGTATAGGGGCTGTTCCGCACCCTGTTCACTATGCCTCTGTAACCCTGATGGGAAGCGGGAAGTAGTGATTCAATTTTGTTCCATGCAATAAAACGTACTAAAACAGGATAAACATGACACACGAAGAAGAATTTATAAGGTATTGGTTTGAGGACGGTTATATACGGTTGCCCCGTAAAATAATTAATTCTATGTTTTCGGAGGATATGGGGGTACGCCGCCGTTATAAAGTATATTGCGCTTTACTGGTATTGGCACATGTGGCAAAGTTTACGCAATGGCAGCTATATAAGGAAAATATTGAGTTTAAGGCAGGAGAAGTGATGATCACTTACCGGGAGCTGTCTAAACGAACTGATATACCTCTGGCCTGTATTGCCCGTATTCTTAAGGACCTTGAAGAGAGTGGTAAAATTACGGTTCGTATGGAAGGGAGCCGGTATGTGTTCTGCCTTTGCCATTACGAGGAACTGACCCGGAAATACCTAGATATGAAAACCGGTAAACCTAAAAAGCCACAGGTTAGAACTTCCCCGGCGCAATCCGGCATTTCGGAGGCCGATAAGGAATTGTTTGAAGAAAATAAACGTGTGTACTTACGAATGAGGCAAAGGCAGAAAGAGGAGAGAGAAAAGCGGGAAAGAGAACAGGCGGAGAAAGGGAATACTTCCCTCCCCCGCTAGTCTCTATACATATCTGGCTATGGACAGGACGCCGCTATGCGGCTGATATAAAAGATTATACTTTATTTCAGATACTCCGTTAACTGTTTGGGTAGATAGAAGGTGTTGTTTTTATCTACGTATACGATGACGGAGTTGAGGCGGATTTCTTCGTTGCCTTTTTTACCAGTGGTAATGATGTTGGTGTACGGTTGGATATTGAGTTGTTTCTTTCCGTTCTTAACGATCAGTTCCGGGTTACGGTCTTTGACTTCTTTGATTTCATATTTGTATCCGGCAAATACATCGGTATGGCGGGCAAAATACTCGTTGGTCAGGTCGTCGAGCCTATTGTTCAACCCAAATAAGGCACACAAATAGTTGTTTAACTCGATGTTGGTATTGAAACCTACCGGAATATCTCCCTGTGGGTGATAAGCAGCCAGGAATACCTCTTCGCCCGTATGTCCGCCGGTTGTGAATCCGAAGCAGGTTTTAGAAGTAAGGAGCTTTGCGATAAACGTGAAAAGTGAACCGCTATACAGGGAAGGTTCGATACCTTCGGACGAACGTTGTTCTGCGGGTATAGGACTGTTTTTGTATTCTTTGCAGTGATACAGGGCATTGAGTTCTTCTTCTGATAGTTCAAAGCCTGCATACTCGCTGAAAATAGCCTGAACTTCTGATGCCGGAGAACTATTGAGTTTATTGGAAAAACCTTCGGCTGTCAGTTTATATTGTGCGAACTGGTGAAAGAGCTGGTCTTTGGTAAGCCTGTCGTAACCTCCGCAGTGTCTTACACCGAGGCTGATTCCGCTGTTACCATGGTCGGGTACGATTACGACGGCGGTTTCGCCGTTTTGCCGGGCAAATTCCAATGCGGCACCACAGGCACGGTCGAACGCCAGGAAATCTGTGGTCATCCCTACGGGATCATTGCCATGGGCTGCCCAGTCTACTTTACTGCCTTCTACCATCAGGAAAAAGCCGTTTTCGTTGGTTGACAATTTCTGAATGGCTATTCGGGTCATCTCTTCCAGCGAAGGTTGTTCGTCAGGGTTGCGGTCAATGTCGTAAGCCATTTCCCTGTCTCCGAAGAGCGCCCACATTTTGTTGTTTTTATCGGTCCGCATTCCCTGTAAATCGTTTTTATAAATGGAGTAACCGTTTGTGGACAGATAATTTTCTCCTTCTCCGGGTAATAGGGATACACCACCCCCGATTACTACCTGCAGGTCGTTGTGTACCATTTGCGGAGCAATCCATTCGTATTTACCCCGGTTGTAGCTGTGTGCCGCGCAATCGGCTGGTGTAGCATGAGGAAACTCGCAGGTAAAAACCAGTCCGCCGGCTTTGTTATGAACAATCTGTCTGGCTTCGAGTACCGTCATCACCGGTTGGAAAGCCCGGTCCGGGTCCATTGGGTAAATATCATTCTCCGGGTCGGCGGCAGGATAGGTGGAAACATGTCCTGTCAGGCTGGGAATCCCTGTCATATAACAGGAAGTAGTAGGAGCCGAATCGCCAATAGGGGCATTGGATGAATGGGTTAATACGGTTCCGCACAGATAGGGATCAATATGCAGTCTGGGTTGGTCCGGATTTTGATACCATTGCAGCCAGCGGGCAATAGAGACCGTTGGCATGGACGTTCCGTCCGGAATAAGGAGAATCACATTTTTAACCGGCCTGACATCGGCAGGATCAATCCCTCTGGCAGGAATCAGAATCACCACCAGCAAAATAAAGAATAGAGATACTTTTTTCATGATATAATTTTTTAGTAGTTATCGTTCCCTACGGTCACTAGTAGTTATCATTCGCTACGCTCATTAGTAGTTAGCTCGCTTTGCTCGCAGTAGTCAAGTAGTAATTTATGATCTTGTGAAAATTTATTCTTCTACTTGACTACTAACGAACGTAGTGAGTAATAACTACTAAGTCGCAAAGCGACTGATGACTACTAGTGAGCGTTAGCGAACGCTGACTACTTCATTAATATAATTGCACAATATTTTCTTCACACAACGTAAGTTTTTCGATTCCGGTTTCTGTAACCAGGAAGCTGTTTTCGATACCTACGGCGCCGATGCCGGGGATAACGAATTTAGGCTCGAGGGCGAATACCATGTTGGGTTGTAACGTCTCCTTTGAACGGGGAGTCAGTACCGGTAGTTCGTTGATCTGGATACCGATGCCGTGGCCTACGAACTTTGCCTGCTGTTTGGTTCCCATAAAGTAGTCTGAAAGACCTTCTTTTTGTGCGATTCCGGCAGCCAGGTTGTATAATTCGGCACAGGGGGTACCCGGTTTGGCTATCTCCTGGATTTCCTGTTGGATAACTAATGAAGTCTGGTGCGCTTTACAGGCAAAGCCGGACAGTTTACCAATTGAGAATACACGGGTCATATCGGTGATGTATGCCGTGTAATTGCCGGCCATATCTACCATTATGGCGGTACCGTCTTTCAGCAATGTGCCGTTTGCACCGATCGGGCAGGAGGGGTTTACTCCTTCACCTCCCAGGGCGAAGTCGAACGGGGATGGGCATTCAGCGTTGTCGCCTGCCAGAATACTCCCCATGTATATATCCATGTTGGCTCCGAAGGCACGAAACAGTCCGATGGAGCCGTTTCTACGCATTACTTTTTCGATTTCGGACTGGAATTCCACATCGGTCATACCCGGACGGAAACAGGATGGGATCTGCGCATATGTTTCCGCATGCTTTTTGGCAGAAATACGGAATTGTGTTACTTCCCAGGGTGTTTTAATACAGCGCATCCGGCGCAGCAGGGCCGTTGCATTCCCGGTTTCTTCCGGCTGGAATACATTTAGTAGGCGGGTATATTCGTTGTAAGTTACTTCATCGCCTTCGAGTAGTAGTTTACGGGGCATTTTGAGTCCGTTTTCTGCAAATAGTTCCGGGAGTTGTTCGGGTTTGCGGATATAAATTACCTGGTCGCCGGCAAGTCCGTTGGGACGTTTTACAAAGAACCAGGGGGTACCTTCTGCCGGCAGGTAGAAGTATCCGCTGTATATTCGTCCGGTGGTATAGTAAATGTTTACATCTACAGTAAGCAAACATCCGTCTGCTCTGGTTTGCTGCATGGCCTGTTGCATGCGATCCCATTTTAACTGCAGGTCGGCAGCTAATTCTGTTTGTATCATGGTTGTGATTCTTATTATTTGTTTGAATCCCCAAATTTACAAGATAATATTTTAAAAACAGGTTCCTCTGCGTTTAAAAACCTGTTACATCTACTTATATTTGTGAAAGAATAAAAAGAACGGATATGATAGATGAAGAATATTTCCCTCTGGTGAATGAAGCCGGAGAGACGATCGGCAAAGCTACCCGCAGAGAGTGCCATAGCGGTACTAAATGGTTGCATCCGGTGGTGCACCTGCATGTGTTTAATGAGCGGGGAGAGTTGTATTTGCAGAAACGGGCGGTCTGGAAGGATATACAACCCGGAAAATGGGATACGGCTGTTGGTGGCCATGTGGATTATGGTGAAACGGTGGAAGTGGCGCTGATTCGTGAGGTATGGGAAGAATTAAGTATTGAAAGGTTTGTACCGGAATTTCTGACTTCGTATATTTTTGAGTCGGAGATAGAAAAGGAGTTGGTGAATACCTACCGCACAGTTTATACCGGAGAGATCTACCCCAATGAGGATGAAGTGGAAAGAGGCCGCTTCTGGTCTATACAGGAAATACAGGATAATCTGGGGAAAGGCGTTTTTACGCCTAACTTTGAGAATGAATTCCGGCAGGTTTTGTTGCCGGATCTTGGCTTATAGCCTGGGGTGACTATTATCGCTGGGTATCGCTGGCGCAGATTTGAATCTGTGCCTAAATCAATACCGTATTACATGGAAACAGGCCGTCATTCTATAATTAAATAGAAAGTACCGCCTGTTTTTCCCGGTAAACCAGGATGTTCCATTTACGTTCCCCGCGAAAGCGGGGAACTTTCACTTATTTGTTTTCGCTATTCAGGACATCAAACTTACCAGTTATGGTTGTTTGTTATTTCTGTTGCGGGGACTGCGAAGATGTAATAGGGGCTGTTTGGTGTGAACGGCTGCCCGTTTGGAAGCGTTGTTGTGGTGTGCCCCTGAATGGTGTTGCCATTTACATCTTTTTCCGGATCGGTATCGCTTGCCGGATATTCAAGACGAACTACTGATTTTTGTCTTCTCTTGATATCGTATAGGGCAAATCCTTCTCCGAATAGTTCTTTTCTTCTTTCGATCAGGATTTCTTCGATCAGTTGATCACCGGTTAATCCTGACAGATCAGGAGTGTCTGCCCCACGGGCCTGTCTGAGCTCGTTGAGTCGTGCAATGGCTGTGCTGCGGTCTTTGGCTTCAACAGAGGCTTCTGCTTCGATCAACACCATTTCGGCTTTACGCATCAGTACATTGTCGGCAGTACCGTTTGATTTGTAGAGGAACTTTTTGTACATCAGGTTTCCCTTGCTACGGTTGTTTTCCCATTCAAATAGTTTATAACGGGTGTCGTTTTCGTCGAATAACTTTTTGAAGTGAGGGTCTGCCATCATGCTATAGTAACCGGATGAGCCGGATACAACATCTTTGTAGTTGAATGTATAACTTGAAATAGTCTGGTCGGTAGAAGAACCCTGTCCCCAGATCCATTCCGCGTTATTCAGGTCGTTGAATCCGTCGTGATAGTCGTTCTGTGTCATCCATGAATAACCGGCATGTGCCTGGGCTGCATAAGAGACCGCATCTTCCCACTCCCCGGTTTGGAGGTATAGGCGTGCCAGCAGTCCGGCAATTACGTTTGTATCTATTTTGTATTTTTCGCCACGGGTATACGTGGGGGCGCTTTCTGTTAATAACTTGTAAGCATCCAGTAAATCGTCTTCAGCCCGTTTGAATACTTCGCGTTGTGTGCTTCTTTTCTTTCCTTCCGTATCCGGTGTGGTAGGTTCGATGTAGATAGGCACACAGGGTTGGTCGGCACTTACCTGGAATGCATCGGCATAAAACGTTGCCAGGTTCAGGTACATGTATCCCCGCAGGGCATATGCCTGTGCTTTGATACGTGCGCGCTTTGCATCATCTCCCTCTACATGATCTATTTTGGTGATGATGTTGTTCATGTTGTCGATCGCTTTGTAAGAGAGTCGCCAGATTAGTACTACCTGGGTACTGGTACCCATTGCCATGTTGTTGTATTTATACACATCGCTGTAACCGTATTTGCCGATTTCAACGACGTCGCTACCCATGTAATCGTTTACCAGTAAAAGGGTAGACCATCCCGGAGATGCCCAGGTGTTGGCTGTTTCCCAGATGTAAGACCAGGTTCCGTTGAGCACATAATCTACATTATCCAGGCTGGAAAATACTACTCCGGAGTTAACCGAGTCGGTAGGATCTAAGGTGAGATCGCAGGACTGAACAGCCGGAAGCAGGATTGCTATATATAAATAAAGAAAAAACCGTTTCATGTTATTATTTATTTTTTGTTTCATACTCAATTTATTAGAAAGAGACATTGATACCGAAAGATACACTTTTTACATTCGGATATCTCATGTAGCTTAATCCGCTGACGGTTTGTTCAGGGTCTATCCCTTCCGCGCCAAATACGGTGAAGAGGTTTTCGCCCTGTATATATACGCGGCAGTTTGCCAGGTAGAGGTTTTGCAGTACAGACCGCGGGATGTTATATGACAACGAGATGTTTTTCAGACGCATGTAGCTACCGCTATACAGGAAGCGGGTGGATGTACTGGTCCAGTTGGTTGACGTTGTTTGTGCGCGGGGAACATCGGTGTAACGGTTCTCCGGAGTCCAGCGGTCCAGTAATTCCACAGACATGGCACGTCCGGCAGAACTTTGGTTCAGTATATAGCTTTTATCGCGGTCGTATATTTGTCCGCCGATAGAATAAGCAAACATAGCCGATAGTTCGAAGTCTTTGAACGTAACATTGGTTCCGAAACCACCTACCAGGTCAGGAAGTGATGTTCCTGCAATGATTTTGGATTGTGTGTTGTTTGCTTCGTCGTATGTTTTGGTGGTTACACGTTCGCCATTATCGGTTGTTTGTGCCACATAGGTAACCCGTCTTCGGGGTCGATACCAGCCCATTCAACGAGGAACCAGTCATATACGCTACCTCCTTCGCGTTTGATCTGGTACGAGGTGATGATATCATCCGGCATGCTGGTGATTTTGTTTTTGTAATGGGTCATGTTTACAAACAAATCCCATTTCCAGTCGCGCGTTTTAACCGGTGTACCGTTTAACTGTATTTCGAAACCTGTGTTACGCAAGGCTCCTGTATTCGCACTGTAAGCTGTGAATCCGATAGAGGCCGGTTTAGGGATTTCGAATAACAGGTCTTTAGAGCGGCGGTTGAAGAATTCGACTGTTCCCGACAGGCGGTTGTTGAAGAAACCAAAGTCTACACCGACGTTCAGGTTCAGGTTGGTTTCCCATTTCAGGTTGTGGTTGGCTAACTGGTAGGTTACAAATCCGGATTCACCCAGGTTATTCTGAATGCTGTATAGCTCCTGGTAAGCGTAATAACCTACTTTATCGTTACCTTGTCCGCCATAGCTGGCACGTAAGGTAAGACGGGATAAGTTGTCGATGTTTTTCAGGGCTTCCTCTTCGTTGATTCTCCACGAAGCACCTACCGACCAGAATGTACCCCAGCGTGAATCTTTATAGAAGCGTGAAGAGGCATCTGTCCGTAACGAAGCGGAAAGGAAATATTTGGAATCGTAGTTGTATTCGGCGTTTCCGAAGAAACTTAATAATTTATATTGCTGCGAATATCCGCCGAACGAGTCTAACTGTCCGGCTGCGTCGGGTTCTGTAAAGCCTAAATCGGCAAACCCGGATTTCTGTCCTTCAATGATCGAATAGTTCCATTCGTAATATTCATGGCCTGCCATGATCTTCAGGTTGTGGAGGTCGTTGAATGTAGTGCGGTACGTCAGTATGTTGTTGGCAGTGAACCCGGTTGTTTTAGTGTTCGAACGAACCACGGTTCCCGCAGGACTATCCAATGCGGAGGGACCTACTACCGGATTTTCGTATTCGTGGTAATTCAGCGAATTGTAGTCGATATTCAGGCTGCCTGTGTAAGTCAATCCTTTGTACAGATCAATATCGAGGGCTGCTCTGATAGATGCAATATCCCGTGTGTTACGCTTGAAGTTATAATCGGCAGAACCCAAATGGTTGTATTTTGGGGTAGCGCCTGAAGGACGTGTATATTCGGAACCTAAATCGGTTGAACCGTATTCGTATTGTTTGTTTTCGTTTGCATCTAATATCAGTTCGCCTGTGTTCAGGTCTCTTTTATAGAAAGGATAGAAACTGGGGATCAGGTTGCCGGTAAACAGGGCATTATCAGAATAAGAGTCCTGTCCGCGGGGTGCATCCTGTACTGAGTGGTTAACAGACATGTTAGTGGTTAAACGCATCCAGGGGGTCAGGTCGGAGTTCAGGTTTACACGTCCGGTATACCGTTCGAAGTTCGACGCCGAGGCAATACCGTTTTCGTTCAGGTAACCAAAAGATACATAATAGGTAGTGCTTTCGCCACCTCCGGAAATGTTTACCTGTGCTTCGGCACGATGAGCGGTTTGTTCCAGGTTATCCAACCAGTTATCATCCCAAAGCGCAACCGCACCATCCACCAATTTTCCGTTTGTTCCTACCGGGTTGGGGTATTTGTCTTTTCCATAAGGGTTTACAACGGTTCTGCTAATCAGGTTTTCGGTTGCGTAGGAAGCAGCATCTGAAGCACTGTATCCCTGTACATACATTCTGTTGTTACGTAAAGCATCCCAGGTTGTTTCAAAATAGTCGTCGGTCGACATATGTTCGTAACTTTTCTGTGCACGTGAGGCAAAGCCGTAGCGGAAGCTGGCATCAATACGGGCTTTTTGTCCTTTCGCCCCTTTTTTCGTAGTGATGATTACCAGTCCATTTGCCGCGCGTGACCCGTATAAGGCTGTTGCCGAGGCATCTTTCAGTACATTGATTGATTCGATATCAGCCGGATTAATAGAGTTCAGGGCACCGTCGTAAGGGGCACCGTCTACAATGTAAAGAGGAGTACTTTCGGCATTGATAGAGCCAATTCCCCGGATAAAGATCTCGGCATCCGAACCGGGTTGTCCGGTAGAAGAGATGGATTGTACACCGGAAGCGCTACCCTGTAACAGTTTGGAAACACTACTTACCTGTGCTTTGGTGATGCTCTCTTTGGATACGGTTGATGCCGATCCGGTATAGCCGGCTTTACTGGCGGTACCATAGGCTACAACGATTACTTCGTCGAGCTCTGTGTCGGCTCCTTTTAATACAATGTTTACAATGTTACTCCGTACGGGTACTTCCTGGCTCTGGTAACCCAGGTAGCTGACTACCAGAATGCTTCCTTCGGGTACATTGGAAAGGGCATAGTCGCCGTCGATACCGGTTATTATTCCCCGGTTGGTACCTTTTATTAATACACTGGCGCCGATTAATACTTCGCCTGATTCATCTGTTACAAGCCCTGAAATATTTCTTTCCTGGGCAAAAATAGTTACTATCTGCCATAAAAATAGCAGTCCGAATAGAACTTTTCTCTTCATTGTGGAAATATGATTGATAAATTAATTAGATAAAACGAGGTAGTAGTTTTTACAAACTAACACATATATGTATGTGATAATATAGAAAATGTATATTTGATAGAGATGTTTGTGTTGTAAATCCGCGTTTTGTGTGACATTTTGTTTATTTTTATTTCTTTAAACCAAATTTATGATTGCAAATTTACAAATAAACTGAATATAAAAAAAATACCATACTTGTAGTATTTTGTTACTACGAGTATGGTATAGGGTGTTTTTTTGAAAGAAAAAGTTCGTTTATGCGGACTTCCTGAATTTCATAGGCGACATGCCCATGTGTTTCTTAAAAAATTTCCCGAAGGTAGACTGGTCAGAGAAGTTTAATATATCAGCTACTTGCTGCACAGTGGCTTGTGGAGCTTTCAGTAATATCTTGGCTTCTACAATTAACGCTTCATCTATCCATTTGTTTGCCGATTTTCCTGTCAGTTCTTTTAAAACAAGAGAGAGATATTGAGGGGTTATGCATAATTTTTCTGCGTAGTAGGTTACTACATGATGTTCTTTGCACTCTTCGAGAAGTAATTGAAGAAAACTGTTCATAATTTCTTCCTTACGGGAAAGAGTAGGAACCTGGAATGTATCGGTTTTCCCCATCATGATATTGGCCATTTCGAGCAGGAATGCCATGAAAGCGTTTAATAGTAACTCTTTATGGAAGAAATGATGCCGTAAACGTATTTTTCCCCGTACCTGATTAAAGCTTTTCCGGAATTGGTCTGCCTCTTCCTGTGTGAATTGCATGCAGGGATTTTTACGTATTTTCATGTAATTGGTCATGGATGGACTCCGGTTTTCCGGACGCAGATCTTCCAGAAATGTATGGTCTGCTATGAGCATCAGGGCTTTAAAATCTTTAGATGTTTTGCCGGTTTGCAGAATACGGGCAGGCATGATAGTAAGGAACGAATTCTTTTTCAGATCATATTCCACATAATCCATTTTGATTTTGTTTTCACCTTCCAGTACCAGTACAAAAATAAGCGCGTTTAACCGGATAGGAGAGGAGAACATCTCTATAAATTCTTCTCTTTCGACAGACATAGTTAAACTACCGTCCAGATCGGCTACACTAAAAATATCCTGAAAATTATCAATCGATGCAATGTGCTTATTCAGCTCCTTAATTTCAATAACAGGTAGTTTATCCATTGGATTTAAATTTATGATGTCTGGCACAAATATAGATAAATATTTGAAAAGCGATTTTCAATTTTGACCAAATTATCATTATTTTCGACCTTTTAAGCTTTTTCAAGAACTGTATTGTTTTGTTTTGAACTAATCCTGTGCCAGAATAAACCGTTTTAGTTTCCGGAATTAAGCAGACCTTTGTATCCGTAACATGTTGAGATTACTGATTAAATAAATAATGAATGATAAGGGAACAAATCCTTTTAACGGCTTTCGATCTTTTCTCACAATATGGAATTAAAAAGGTGAGTATGGACGATATTGCCCGTTCTCTGCGTATATCAAAGCGTACCTTATATGAATATTTTACAGATAAGGAGACTTTGTTGGTGCAGGGAATATGGCATAATAGTAACCGTTTGGTGGAAATGCTGGAAGATTTTAAGAAAGGCCCTTATACGGCACTGGATGTGATACTGCTTTTTTATATAGAGATCATGAAACGTCCACGCTGGTATAATAAACAATATTATGAGGACTTGAAAAAGTATCCGGAGGCAATACGTGCCAATGAGGAGATTAAGTCCGGTTTTCTGCAGGAGTGCAAAGCTCTTTTTGACAGAGGTGTAAAAGAGGATGTTTTCCGGCCGGAAGTGAATATTGAGATTATGGGTTTACTGGCAAAAGAGCAACTGAAAATGTTGCAACCCTCCAAATCGTTTTGTAGCCACTCCAATATGGAGGTATATAACACGGTACTCTTCACGTTTTTGCGTGGTGCATGTACTGAAAAAGGACAACAGATATTGCAGCGCTATGCTGTTAAATTATCTTATAATTTACAATAAATAAGACGTAAGCATCGTCATAGGTTTTAGGTATTAGATACAAACTCAAATTAGGTTTATGAGAAGGACAAGATTAAACAAAAAGTTGATGATGATGGTATGCATACTACTACCTTCGTTTGGTTTTCGTCCGGTGCAGGCACAGCAACCGATCGTGCTTGACCTGGAAACGGCGCTGGAGATAGCGCTTAGTGACAATCCCACCGTGAAGGTCGCGGAGGCGGAGATTGAGAAAAAAGGGTATGCCGAGAAAGGAGCATATGCCAGCCTATTCCCACAGATTGATTTCGTAGGGTCTTATGACAGGACGTTGCAAAAACAGACAATGGTACTTGGTGATAATAGTATCAAGGTCGGTGTAGACAATAACTATAGTTTGGGATTTAATGCTGCTATGCCACTGGTGAATGCCCAGTTATGGAAAAGCTTATCTATTTCAGCACTGGATGTGGATCTGGCTGTAGAGCAGGCACGTGCATCGAAGATTGATATGGTAAACCAGGTAACAAAGAGTTACTTTGGGGTGATGCTTGCGAAAGATTCGTATGAAGTGCTGCTGGAAAGTTATAACAACGCGATGCAGAATTACCTGGACGTAAAGCAAAAATACGAACAGGGAACGGTAGCGGAATATGATTTGATCCGTGCGGATGTAGCTGTGAAAAATGTAGAACCTTCTGTGTTTCAGGCAGAGAATGCGGTAATATTGGCTAAGTGGCAGTTGAAAGCACTGTTGGCACTTGATCTGGATCTGAATGTGGATATTAAGGAAGACCTGAATGATTATGAAGCCAATCTGTTTGGCGATTATCTGGCTTTGCAGACCGGGTTGCAGGACAATACAACATTGCGGCAATTTGATATTCAGGATGAATTATTGAATACATCCCTGAAAATGCAGAAGTTTGAATATCTTCCCACTTTATCTTTAACCGGGAATTATAACTGGACGGCGATGGCCAATGACTTTAAATTCAATAACTATAACTGGAGTCCTTATTCAATGATAGGAGTGACACTGACTGTTCCTATTTTCTCGGGTGGTAGTAAATATAACGCGATCCGCCAGACACGTGTTTCTATAGACCAGTTACGCTGGCAGCGCAAAGATACGGAACGTAACCTGCAACTGGCTGTAAAACAACAAATGGATAATATGAATACCAGTGTGAAGCAGTATGATGCAGCCCGCAAAGGGGTAGAACAGGCAGAAAGAGGTTATCTGATTGCACAGAAACGGTATGATACCGGTGCCGGAACGCTGCTGGAACTGAACGACGCGGAGTTAGCGTTAACCCAGGCCCGTCTGAATTTCAACCAATCCATTTACGACTATATGACAGCGAAGGCTGATCTTGAGCAAATTACAGGTACTCGCAATTTTTAATCGGATAATAAAAAAAAGACTATAAAATGAAAACAACTGAAGTTTTAAAACTTATACCTTTTGCAGCAATAGCGATGTTGATATCGTGTTCAGGTGAAAAAAAGGAGAATGTGGAAGAGGTACAGGTAAAACCTATGGTAAGGGTTGAAACCGTACATACCCAGGATGTGGCCCAATTGCATGAATTTACAGCTACAGTGGAAGCCAATATAACCAATAATATTGCTCCGCAGATGGCTGCCCGTATTAAAAGAGTACTGGTAGAGGTGGGCGATCATGTATCGAAAGGGCAATTATTGGCTCAGATGGACCAGTCGAGTTTGCAACAATCCAAAATACAATTAGAGAACCTGGAAATCGAATTTAACCGGATCGATGAGTTGTATAAAGTGGGAGGAGCTTCACGCTCGGCATGGGATGCACAGAAAACAGCTCTGGATGTAGCCCGTACCGCATTAGCTAACCTGGAAGAGAATACAAAACTGGTAAGCCCGATCAGTGGAATTGTTACAGCACGTAATTATGATAGTGGTGACCTGTATGCCGGAAATCCGTTGTTTGTTGTGGAACAGATCCGCCCGGTAAAACTAATCGTACATGTATCGGAAAGTTTTTATTCGCAGATTAAAAAAGGGAACGATGTGGATATTCGGTTAGATGTATACGGAGATGAAGTTTTTAAAGGTAAAGTGAGTCTGGTATATCCTACGATTGACTCTAACACCCGTACTTTCCCGGTAGAAATACAGATACCAAATGCAAACGAGCGGGTTCGCCCCGGTATGTTTGCCCGTGTTACGATGGATTTCGGAACCAAAAACCATGTGGTTGCTCCGGATTTGGCCATAGTGAAGCAGTCAGGTTCCGGCGAACGGTTTATTTATGTGGTGAAGGATGGTAAAATAGAATTCCGGATAGTTGAATTGGGCCGTCGTATGGGTAACCGTTATGAAATTATCAGTGGGGTAAATAATGGAGATGTTGTTGTTGTTGCCGGCCATAACCGTGTAACCAACGGAATGGAAGTTGAAATTGAAAAATAAGAAAATTCTACAAATATGAGTTTATATTCTACCGCGGTCAAGAAGCCCGTTACCACAGCTCTTGTGTTTGTGGCCGTTGTAATCCTGGGGCTTTTTTCGCTTACCCGATTATCGGTCGACCTGTATCCGGAGATTGAGTCGAACACCATTCTGGTGATGACGGCCTATGAGGGTGCCAGTGGAGCGGATATTGAAACGAACCTTACAAAACCTTTGGAGAATGTGTTGAATAGTGTGAGTGATTTGAAAAACATTACTTCGCAATCCAAAGAAAATATATCTATTGTATCACTTGAGTTTGAATATGGTACGGATATCGACGTGGCCACAAACGATGTGCGTGATAAACTGGATATGGTAGCCT
Organism: Tannerellaceae bacterium; assembly: GCA_021203545.1. Taxonomy (GTDB): domain Bacteria; phylum Bacteroidota; class Bacteroidia; order Bacteroidales; family Tannerellaceae; genus UBA4116. Next base: position 25,179 of record JAJQAZ010000005.1, read on the forward strand.
CGGAGTTGCCCGACGATGCCTCTAACCCGATTATCTTTAAATTCGGTACGGACGATATTCCAATTCTTATGTTGTATGTAAATGCAAATGAGAGTTTGAATGCGTTGTATAAGATTCTGGATGATAAGGTAGCGAACCCGCTGGCCCGTATCAAAGGGGTAGGAGCCGTATCTATTTCGGGGGTTCCGCAACGGGAAATACAGGTGTATTGCGACCCATACAAACTGGAAGCCTATGGCATTACCATCGAAACGATCTCTTCTATTATTGCACAGGAGAACCGGAACATTCCGGGTGGTACTATTGATATAGGGTCGAATACCTATGCCCTGCGTGTGGAAGGCGAGTTTGACGATGCTTCGCAGATGCTGAACCTGGTTGTAGGGAGTATAGATGGGCGGAATGTTTACCTGCGGGATGTTGCACAGATTGTGGATACGGTGGAAGAACATGCCCAGGAGGCTTTTAATAATGGTGTGCAGGGAGGTATGATCATCATACAGAAACAATCCGGAGCCAACTCTGTAAATATTTCACGGGCGGTGAAGAAACAATTGCCTGCTATACAGGAAAGTTTGCCTTCGGATGTGGAGTTAGGTATTATTGTGGATACCTCGACCAACATTTTGAATACGATTAACAGTTTGCTGGAAACGATTCTGATCACCTTTGGGGTGGTAATGTTGGTTGTATTTATTTTCCTTGGACGCTGGAGGGCTACCTTTATTATTATCCTAACAATTCCGATCTCACTGATCGCTTCGTTTGCATACCTGCTGGCTTCAGGTAATACGTTAAATATTATCTCACTCAGTTCGCTCTCTATTGCGATTGGTATGGTGGTGGATGATGCGGTTGTGGTTCTTGAAAACATTACAACCCATATTGAAAAAGGGAGTCAGCCCAAACAGGCCGCTATCCACGCGACCAATGAGGTGGCTATTTCGGTAATTGCTTCTACGCTGACTATGTTGGCGGTGTTCCTTCCGCTGACCATGGTGACAGGTCTGGCAGGTATTTTGTTTGAACAGCTGGGTTGGATTTCCAGTATCATTATGATTGTGTCTACTATCGGTGCCTTAACATTGACTCCGATGTTGTGTTCGCAACTGTTGAGACTGGATCCGAAGAAAGGCCGTTTGTATGTACTGTTCTTTACGCCGATAGAAAAAGCTCTTAATAAATTAGACGTTTGGTATGGACGTTTACTCCATTGGGCAGTACGTCACCGTGCGATAGTAGTAGTAATTGCTATTCTGGTGTTTGGAGGTACGCTTGCTCTTGCACCATTAGTAAAGAGTGAATTCTTCCCGACATCGGATAACTCCCGTATTGCCATTACAGTAGAACTCCCGATTGGTACCCGTCAGGAAATTACCCGGGAGCTGGCATTAGAAATCTATGAAGAGTTTACGGAAAAATATCCGGAAATACAGTTGTTTAACTTTCGTGAGGGACAAGCGGATACCGATAATACATTTGCACAGTTGAGTGATAATGGTTCTCATATTATCTCTATCAATATGCGTTTGTCCGACCCGGTTGACCGTAAAAGAGGGATGGTTGAACTTTGTGATCTGATGCGTCAGGATTTACTTAAATATACGCAAATAAAAGAGTATAATGTACAGGCTGGTGGTGGTAACAGTGGTGGTATGAGTGGTGAAGCAACCGTAGACATTGAAGTGTATGGTTTTGACTTTGCGACGACGGATGCCGTAGCTGCTGAATTATCGCAGCGGATGTTGTCTCTTCAGGGATGTTCGCAGGTAAATATCAGCCGTAAGGAGTATGTGCCGGAATACCAGGTGGACTTCGACCGTGAGAAGTTGGCGCTGAATGGTTTGAATGTAGCGACTGCCGCGACTTACCTTCGTAACCGTGTAAACGGGTCTACAGCTTCTTACTATCGTGAAGATGGAGATGAGTATGATATCTGTGTACATCTGGCTCCGGAATTCCGCCAATCAGTGGAAGACTTAGAAAATATTATCATCTATAACAGTGCCGGCCATGGTATTCGTATACGTGATTTGGGTGTGGTGGTAGAACGGATGACTCCTCCTACGATTGAACGTAAAAACCGTGAACGTGTGATCACTGTATCTGGGGTAGTTGCCAAAGGTGCTGTATTAAGTGACCTGGTGGCCGGAACAAGAGCGGAACTGGCAGCGATGGATCTTCCGTCGGACGTAAGCTGGTCTATTGGTGGTACCTTCGAAAACCAGCAGGAAACATTTGGTGAACTTGCCATTCTGCTTGCCCTGATCATTATTCTGGTGTTTATTGTGATGGCGGCTCAGTTCGAATCATTGACAGACCCGTTTGTAATCATGTTCTCTATACCTTTTGCCGTGACAGGGGTAATCCTTGGGTTTGTAATTACGCAGACTCCGTTAAGTGTAATGGCATTCATCGGATTGATCATGTTGATGGGTATCGTGGTAAAGAATGGTATCGTGCTGATCGACTACACTATCCTGTGTCGTGAACGGGGTATGAGTATTATTACAGCGGTGGAAGCAGCAGGTAAATCCCGTCTCCGTCCGGTATTAATGACTACCCTAACAACCGTACTCGGTATGATCCCCATGGCGGTCGGAACCGGTGAAGGTGCTGAAATGTGGCGTCCGTTAGGTATGACGGTAGCGTTCGGTCTTTCCGTATCCACATTGATTACACTGGTTATCGTACCTGTAGTGTACAGTATATTCGGTGGTAACGGGATCAAACGCCGCCGCCGTAAACTGGCTAAAGTACGTCAATTGGAACAATTATAAATAAATAAGGTAGTTAGTAGTTGGTAGATAGTAGTTGGTAGAAAAATAAATTCTATTAATATATAAAATCTACCAACTACTATCTACCAACTACTAACTACTAAGAAAAGATTATGAAAGCTATATTCGTATCATTCAATCAGGCCTATTACGAAATGATTCTTACTTTGATGGATCGTAACAATATACGTGGGTTTACTTTCTGGGAACAGGTACAGGGTAGGGGAAGTAAAACCGGTGAACCCCATTACGGAAGCCATGCATGGCCTACGCTGAATTCTGCGATGATCACTATGGTAGAAGATAAGCAGGTGGATCATTTTCTGGATTTGTTGAATAAACTGGATAAACAGACAGAAGCATTGGGTTTACGTGCTTTTGTGTGGGATATTGAAAAGTCAATTTAACAACTATGGAAAATACGCCGGTAACTACTTTTAAATTAAGTAAAAAGAAAAAAACAGGACTCTATCTGACGGCTGTTAGTTGTGGGATAGCAGGGCTATTGCTTTTATGGCAGTCTCATTTCCTTATGTTTGGGAGTGGCCGTCTCTTTATATTATTGACAGGTATCGTGCTATCTGTAATTGCTATATTCGCAGTACTTGGATTGCGTTTTCTGGCAAAAGAGAAAGATGCGGCTATTTATATTTCGGATGAAGGGATTATGGATATTTCTACCGGAAATAGTATTGGAACTGTTTTATGGAAAGATGTCGAAAATATTAAGGTAATGGATGATATCAGTAACCTGAAACAAAAATACCTGGTATTGAGAATCCGGAACCCCAAGAAATATATTGACCGGGAGAGGAATGGCAGTAAAAGACGTTCGCTGGAACTTCGTTTACAATATTATAATTCTCCTATTTGTATCTCTACACGTGCCCTTGATTGTTCTTTCGAAGAACTGCAAAAAGCCGTAGAAGAAAGATACAAAGCCTGGAAAGAAAACAATCAGGCCTGTCCGGACCCGGGATCGCATTGACTATGAAATAGTTTTGTTGTTTAGAATAAAAACTGTATCTTTGCACCGCTTTTTGACCCAGCATCGTGTGATGGGAAATTAGCAATAAGACTAATTTTGAGTAACACAAACAGAATTAAGAAACAAATGAAAACTTTTCAATTACAAGGATCTCCAAGAGAGATCATCGGAAAAAAGGCTGTAAAGGCTATCCGTAACGAGGGTAAAATCCCTGCAGTATTGTATGGTAGTGAACCTGTGGCTTTGCCTTATGAAGGAACACTGAATGCTGGTGATAAATTAGTGGATTTAGGAAACGGTAAAGGTGTAATCGTAACAGATTTTGTTGTAACAAACGAAGCTGTTCGCGGATTAATTTATACTCCTGAAGTATTTTTGGTAGAACTCTCTTTGGAAGGCAACAAAAAAGTGATGGCTATCGTAAAAGATATTCAGTTCCACCCGGTAACTGATAAAATCCTTCACATCGACTTCCAGGAAATTTTTGCTGATAAGGCAATTATTATCGAAGTACCAGTTAAACTTCAGGGACACTCTGAAGGTGTGAAAGCAGGGGGTAAATTAAGCCTTGAAATGAGAAAACTGAAAGTAAAAGCACTTTACAAAGATATACCTGAACAATTGCTTATTGACATTACTAACCTCGGATTAGGTAAAACTATTCAGGTGGGTGCATTGCAGTTCGACAATCTGGAGCTGGTTAATGCGAAGAATGCTGTTGTTGCTGCTGTTAAGCTTACACGTGCCGCTCGTGGTGCTGCCGCTGCCGCTGCTGCTGCAAAGAAATAAGAATTCAGTTTAGAAAATATTTGGGAAAGGGAAGTGCGTTCTTACGGAATGTGTCTTCCCTTTTTCTTTAATTGTCAATTGAAAAGATGAAGTATCTGGTTGTTGGATTAGGAAATATTGGTTCCCAGTACTGGGGAACCCGTCATAACATCGGTTTTCGTGTTGTAAACGAATTATCTGAAAAGGGAGGAGCTCCTTTTTCGGAAGCCCGCTATGGTGCTGTAGCCAAACTTCGGGTAAAGAATTGCGAATTGATTCTTTTAAAACCCAATACCTTTATGAATCTTAGTGGTTTGGCGGTACGGTATTGGTTACAAAAGGAAAATATACCTGTAGAGAATCTGTTAATTGTAGTAGATGAACTGGCTTTCCCGTTTGGAACATTGAAACTGAATCCGAAAGGAAACCATGGAGGGCATAATGGTTTAAGGAACATTCAGGAAACACTGGGAACCCAGGAGTACGCCCGGTTGCGGTTTGGAATAGGAAATCAGTTCCCCCGTGGTGGACAGGTGGATTATGTATTAAGCCCGTTTGATCCGGAAGAATTAACAGAACTTCCGAAACTGGTAGAGAAGGCAGCTGAAATCGTAAAAAGTTTCTGCCTGGCAGGCATACAGATTACGATGAATCAGTATAACTAAAACCCCTCAACCCCCTAAGGGGGGGGCGGGGATAATGTTTTTGAAGCTTTCTGTTCTTTCCTCTTTACGGAGTTTTTCAGAATAGAGATAGAGTTTTAATAAGAAAAGTATAGAGTATAAAACAAATAGTATAAAATAAAAAGGATTCAACCCCCCCCTTTAGGGGGGTTGGGGGTTATGGAAGAAGTAAGAATAGATAAATGGATGTGGGCAACCCGTATATTTAAAACCCGGACGATTGCCTCGGACGCATGTAAAAAGAACCGGGTTATGATTGGTGGGGTAAATGTTAAACCTTCCCGCATGATTAAAGTTGGAGATATTATACAGGTGCGGAACTGCCTGTTACTTATTCTTTTAAAGTTCTGGCTGTGACAGAAAGAAGAATGGGTGCCAAACTGGTACCCGAATACCTGGAAAATGTGACTACTCCCGACCAGTACGAACTATTGGAAATGAATAAAATTTCCGGCTTTGTAGATCGTGCCAAAGGAATGGGGCGGCCCACTAAAAAAGACCGCCGGGAAATCGAAGGTTTCACCGAACCGGAGTTCAATTCAGACTTTGATTTCGACTTCGATTTTGATTCGGACGATGAATAAAAAGGAAGGAATAATAAATAAATAGTTTCCCGCGAAGGCGGCAACTATTTAGTGTACTTTGTTTGTTAAATCTAATAGTATAAATAAAAAAGTATATGAGTCAAATGATGATCCGTCTGTTCGTTTGTATGATGGCGGTTACCACAATGAATGCTTCTGGTATGGGAGAAGAAAGGATACTTACCTTTCCAAACGGAAAAACTATTAAGTACCGGGCGTATGAAACTATTTATTACGTCTCGAATGTTGTAGATTCCACTTATCAGTACCTCAATTATTATGTACCGGAATCAGCCTATGAGAATAGAAATGTACCTGTTTTCCTGAAAACAAATGTAGGAGGATATATGGCTGCCAAAGCTGCGGCCCCTTCTCCAACCGATGCCACAGGACGTGCTTTGCAGGAAGGTTATGTTGTAGTTATACCCGGAGCACGGGGATCGAATGCTACCGTTCTCCAACCTGACGGGGCAACTGTTTATACAGGGCGGGCTCCTGCCGGGCTGGTCGACTTAAAAGCCGCTATCCGTTATTTGCGCAGTAACGATGCATCAATTCCGGGTGATAAAGAACGGATTATTACGGACGGAACCAGTGCAGGTGGAGCCATGTCTTCACTACTGGGTGCAACAGGAAATCATCCGGCTTATGAATCCTATATGCAGGAATTGGGAGCCGATGCCGGCCGGGATGATATTTTTGCTGCTGTATGTTTTTGTCCGATAACCGATCTGGAACATGCGGATATGGCGTACGAATGGTTATACAAAGGTACAAATGCCGGTGTACGCGGGCTATCAACCGAACAGATTGCTGTATCGGAAGAATTGGCTGCTCTCTATCCTGCGTATCTGAATAGTCTGGAATTAAAAACACCTGACGGAACTGTTTTGACAGATGTCAACTACCGGGATTATTTAAAAACTTTCCTGATAAAGTCAGCACAGAAAGCACATGATGCGGGTGCGGATATCCCGGCAGAAACCGGAATTGTACTGAATCAGGGTAGGAGAGGTTCTACCGGAGAGTTTGTAATAGATGTAGACCTGGATACTTATCTTGAATATGTAGTGAAAAGACAACAACTAAAAGCGCCTCCGGCTTTTGATCCGTTAAATGTTTTAGAAAATAAAGCTTCACCGGAGAATAGTGTATTTGGTGACCACACAGGGAATGCCGTTAATTTCACCGGTTTTAGTTTGCAGAAAGCAACTAATAATCCTTCTGCTGTTATGGATACGGAATTAAAAGACCGGGTGTGGTTGATGAATCCCATGAATTTTATCGGAGACGGAATAAGCCGTACTGCTCAAAACTGGTATATCCGCCACGGAGCAGCCGATAGGGATACCGGATTTCAGATACCGGTAAACCTGGCAACTAAACTGATAAATCATCATTACAACGTTAATTTTGATCTCGTATGGAACCGTGGCCATACAGGTGATTATGGTCTCGACGAACTATTTGCCTGGATTAAAGAAATAACAACGAACTGATAGTTTTTATTATGCAAAAAGAAATGAAAAAGGCTGTTCTACATAAAGTAAAACAGCCTTTTGTCTTATAAAAATATTTTTATATTCTCACTCCCATTCTATAGTCGCAGGGGGTTTAGAACTGATATCGTACACTACGCGGTTCACACCTTTTACCTTGTTGATAATATCGTTAGATACCTTAGCCAGGAAATCGTATGGCAAATGTGCCCAGTCGGCAGTCATTGCATCTGTTGATGTTACCGCCCGCAGAGCGATCGTGTTTTCGTAAGTACGTTCATCACCCATTACACCAACCGAACGGATCGGTAAAAGAATGGCTCCTGCCTGCCAGATTTGATCGTACAGACCCCATTCACGCATCAGGCTCATATAAATATCGTCAGCCTCTTGCAGGATCGCTACTTTTTCCGGGGTAATATCTCCCAGGATACGGATACCCAGTCCGGGACCGGGGAAGGGATGATGTTTGATCAGGTGAGGCATCATACCCAGTTTGGTACCTACCCGGCGAACTTCATCTTTGAACAACAGACGTAACGGCTCAACCAGTTTCAGATGCATTTTTTCAGGTAATCCACCCACATTATGGTGACTCTTGATCACTGTTCCGGTAATAGAAAGCGATTCAATTACGTCCGGATAAATCGTACCCTGTCCTAACCACTTAATATCGGTTAGCTTATGAGCCTCTTCATCAAATACATCAATGAATCCTTTACCGATAATCTTGCGTTTGGTTTCCGGATCAGTAACACCGGCCAGTTCGCTGTAGAATTTATCTTTTGCATTTACACCGATTACGTTTAGGCCAAGATGCTCGTAATCTTTCAATACATTCTCGAATTCGTTTTTACGTAATAATCCGTGGTCTACAAAAATACAGGTAAGATTTTTACCGATTGCTTTGTTCAGCAGAACTGCTGTAACAGAAGAATCCACACCGCCTGATAGAGCCAGAATTACTTTATCGTCCTGTAGTTGCTCTTTCAGTTCGGCCACTGTTGATTCAATGAAAGAAGCCGGGGTCCAGTCTCTTGCACAACCGCAAATTGTCAGGAAGTTATCCAGTAACTGGGTTCCGTCTTTTGTATGATATACTTCCGGATGGAACTGTACACCCCAGGTAGGTTCTCCTGAAATTTTATAGGCTCCGGCCTTCACATCTTCCGTGCTTGCAATAATACGAAACTCTTCAGGTAGTACGGTAATCGTATCTCCGTGAGACATCCACACCTGCGATCCGGTAGGGATATCCTTCAGCAGTTCATCATCACTATTAATATAGGTGAGGTGGGCTCTTCCGTATTCCCGCGAATCGGCTGATTCTACCTTCCCGTTAGAAGAGTAAGCCAGGAACTGAGCTCCATAACAGATACCTAATACCGGATATTTTTTACGGATATTACTTAAATCCGCTTTAAAAGCATTTGCGTCGTTTACCGAATAAGGACTACCCGAAAGGATAACACCTTTCACTGTTTTGTCGTCAAAAGGAAATTTGTTGTAAGGAATGATTTCGCAATACGTATTTAACTCTCTTACTCTCCGTCCAATAAGTTGAGTCGTTTGTGAACCGAAATCAAGAATAATAATTTTTTCGTGCATGCCTTGTATTTGTTTATTTCAGTGGTGCAAAAATAGCTATTTCAATTGACAATTGACAATTGACAGTTGACAATTATTCTGAATAAAAATAAACTTATTCCTAATCCTAAACCCGGAAATCGGTTATATAACCCTGTTTTGTAACTTATTTTATAATTTTTAATTGTCAATTGTCAGTTGTCAATTGTCAATTGTCCTTTTATTGTCTATTTTTGCAATATATTTTAAGATGATGATATGAGTCTGGAAAATAAAGAAAACAAAGAAATAAATAAACTCTCTCTACTTATCGTTGCAATAATTGTATTGGTGTTGGTAATTGCCGGAGCCGGGTACTATATATTCCGCCAGAAGAAGCAGATTGAGGATATGGCTGTTGCTGCCGAGTTGGATAAAGAATTCCTTGAAGATGAATTAAGCCAGCTATCCCTGCAATACGAAGGATATAAATTTACGGTAAGTAACGATTCGCTTCTGACCCTGCTGACAAAAGAGCAAATGAATGTACAACGTTTGCAGGAAGAATTGCGTACTGTAAAAACCACCAACACCCAGCGGATCAACGAACTTAAAAAGGAGTTGGAAACATTACGCAAAGTTATGCGGGGATATGTAGTACAGATAGATTCGCTGGATCGCATGAATAAACAACTTGCATTGGAAAAGCAACAAGCCGAAGACCGCGCGCGGCGGGCAACAGCCACAGCTCAACAATATCAGCAACGAACCGAACAACTGACCGAAATAGTAGAACAGGCCAGCCAGCTGGATGCAAACAATATACAGATTAAGTCCCTGAATGCCCGTGGTAAAGAGGTAAAAAAGATCAGACAGATGGACCAGTTCCAGATTACCTTCAATCTGGCAAAGAATAATACCGCCCCTGTTGGGGAAAAATTAATTTACATCCGGATCATGAAACCGGATGATGATATATTGGTTAAAAGCCGGGGCGATTTATTTTCTTTCGAAGGGAAAGATATTAACTATTCGATCAAAAAACTGGTGGAGTACGATGGCGAAGAACTTTCGGTTGTTATGTACTGGGATATTGAAGAATATTTATCACCGGGCACTTACCGGGTAGATATTTTTGCAGATAATAACCGGATTGGGCGAAAAACATTTACTTTAGATAAATAATCATATGATAGAAGCAGCAGGTAGTTTTGACAAATTATTAGCAGATATACCTGATGCGCTTACCAGTGAAGAGTCTTTTCTTCACGAAATCAAAGCAAACACCACCCTTGTACACGTAAAGAAAGGAGACTATCTGCTCCGTACAGGCGAATTATGCCTGCACGCCTGGTTTATAAACAAAGGACTTTATATAAATCTATATATTAATGACAAAGGGAACGAGATTGTTACCGGTTTCTCTTCGGATGTTTATTATCCCTTTCTGTCTGCAATCGGTTATTTTACCCAAACTCCGTCTGATTTTGAGATCAAAGCGCTCGAAGACGGGGAATTACTCTGCTTTCCCCGTTGTTTTATAGAAGATTTATCTTTGCGGTATCCTCTGTTTGCCCGTTATTACCAGAATGCAATGATGACCATTATTGCCAAGCATTATGCACTTTTTACCATATGGCAATCTTCTACTACCGAAGAATTTATAACCCATTTATATGAAAAATACGCCTGGATGGTAAGCCGTATCCCTGATAAATACATCGCCTGTTATATGGGTATCAGCAACGAGTGGTATTGCAAGCTGAAGAAACGCCTTTATAAAACAGAAAAATTGAATTAATTCAATTTCCGTATATAATAATAACCTCTAATTTTGCGTTAATTTAAAAGAGGGTATAAAACGGTCTATATAACCGGAAAAACAAACACTCTTTCTTTGTTGTTTCTTTTTAATAAAAGGAATATTTATATTTACATGTTTTATTTGGTAAGGTTTTCTGATTGTAAAAAATAAGAAACATGAAACATATTATTATACTTGTAGCACTTTTCGTATTAATGCCGGTAGCCTATTCCCAACAAATTCTTACGCTGGAAGAATGCCGCGATATGGCTGTACTGAATAATAAAGAATTACAGATAACAGCTACAAAAATCAAAGGAGCGGAGTATCAGCGAAAAGAGGCTTTTACCAATTATTTCCCCCAGATTTCAGCAACGGGAGCCTATTTATGATTAGATACGGAGTTGCAGTTACTCGATTTTGATAAATTGGGTTCAATAGGTTCTACCTCTATCAGCTCGCTCGTTCCTCAAAGTATAAAAGATTTCCTTACATTAGATATAAACGACATATGGCTGGGAAGTGTCCGGCTGGTTCAACCTGTATTTGCCGGCGGTAAAATCGTAACATATAACCAGATTGCCAAATATGCGGAAGAGTTAGCCCGCTCTATGGATAACCTGACATTACAAAATGTAATATACCTGACCGATCAAACCTACTGGTAGGTAGTATCCATCGCAAATAAAAAAGAACTGGCAGATGCCTATGTCGAATTACTGGAAAAGATGAACCGGGATGTACAGGTAATGCTTGAGGAGGGAGTAGCGACACAAGCCGACGCACTTTCAGTAAGGGTAAAACTGAACGAAGCGAAAGTGGCGCAGACCAAAGCTGAGAATGGTTTGGCACTCTCGCGTATGCTACTTGCTAAAATTATAGGTGTGCCATTGGATAGTAATATACATCTGGCCGACGAACAGGTAGAAAATGTTCCTATCTCTTTACAACCGGCCCGTGCCAATGTGGAGGAGGCCTGGGCAAACCGGCAGGAGATACGCAGCCTTGAACTGGCTACTCAGATATATAAAAAGAGAGAACGCTTAGTGTTGGCTGATATGTTGCCTACGGTAGGAGTTACAGGAGGATATACAGCATATAAAGTAGGAGGGCTTATGCATGATTTTTCGAAAGGATTTAATGCCGGAGTACTTGTTAGTGTACCGATATCCGGATGGTGGGGCGGTACTTATAAGAAGAATGCGGCTCGTGCAGAAACACATATTAAAAAATTGGAACTGCTGGATGCTAAAGAATTGATCGAATTGGAAGTAAATGAATCAGTTTATAAAGTAAACGAAGCCAATAAAAAATTAATTGCAGCCCGGAGCAATATGGAAAGTGCAGATGAGAATCTGCAATATGCTCAATATGGGTTTGAAGAAGGAGTCATTGCCCCGCTTGTATTAATGGAAGCACAAACAGCCTGGGTATCTGCAAAGTCAGAACTGATAGATTCACAAATCGAAGTGAAACTCACAGATGTATATCTGACCAAAGCATTGGGAAAACTTACACCGGATGAAATACAGGATTAAATAATAAAACGATATAATAAGATGAACGAGAATAAGAAGTATTCTATCAGTAACATGGCACTGGCATTTATTGCCGTCCTGATTGTGGTAGCCCTGGTTGCTCTTGCCGGCTTTTTCTTCCTGTCTCCTCCGGACGATATAATAATGGGACAGGCCGAGGCCACTCAGGTACGTATTTCCAGTAAAGTGCCCGGACGTGTGTTGATATACAGGGCCAATGAAGGCGATAAAGTACGGGTAGGCGATACATTGGTTATTCTGGATATTCCGGATGTAGAAGCCAAACTGACACAGGCCGAAGCCGCCCGTTCGGCTGCTACGGCACAAAGTGATAAAGCACGCAGGGGAGCCCGTTCGGAAGAGATAACAGCGGCGTATGAACTCTGGCAGAAAGCAAGAGCCGGACTCGAAATCGGTGAAAAATCCTATGAACGGGTTCAGAACCTGTATGACCGTGGGGTTGTATCCGCACAGGCACGAGACGAAGCTGAAGCCAATTACAAAGCTATGCTGGCAACCGAGAAAGCCGCTCGTTCGCAGTACGATATGGCTCGTGATGGTGCGCGTACTGAGGATAAACAATCTGCCGATGCATTGGTAATGCAGGCACAGGGCGCGGTAGACGAAGTAGAATCCTATATCAGCGAGTCCATTCTGATAGCCCCGATAGACGGCGAAGTAGCCGAACGTTTCCCGGAAAGGGGCGAACTGGTGGGAACCGGAGCCCCGATTATGAATCTGGTAGACCTGAACGATATGTGGGTAACATTCAGTGTACGTGAAGACCTGCTCGAAGACCTCAAAGTAGGTGCACAGGTAGAAGCATTCATCCCGGCACTCAACAACCAATCCGTATCTTTAACCGTATATTACATGAAAGATATGGGATCGTATGCAGCCTGGAAAGCTACTAAAACCACAGGACAGTACGATACAAAAACATTCGAAGTGCGTGCGCGTCCGGCACAGCGTATACCCGACCTGCGCCCCGGAATGTCAGTAATCCTGGATCGCAAAGGAAGATAAACTATGTCGTTCGGACAAAACATATCGGCGATAGGAATAGTAGCAAAAAGGGAAATCCTGCGGCTGCTTCATACGCCTCTGTACTTTATTTGTATGGTAGGTGCTCCTATTATCAGCTTCCTCTTTTTTATCTCTCTTATGCACGAAGGGTTACCGTCCAATCTGCCCATTGCGGTGGTCGATCTGGATAACAGTGCAACATCCCGCAACCTGATACGCCAGTTAGATGCTTTCGAAACGGTAGAAGTAGCCATGCGTGCACACTCTTTTACCGAGGCACGGATGGAAATGCAGAAAGGAAATATATACGGTATATTTTATATCCCGGAAGATTTTTCCAAAGATGCCACTACCGGAAAGCAACCTACTATCTCTTATTATACAAACGGCACTTACCTGATTGCCGCCTCGCTACTCTTCAGGGACATGAAAACCATGTCGGTATTGGCAGGTGCCTCTGTCGGCCTACAGTCCGGTCTGGCACAAGGCTATACGGAAGATCAGGTCATGGCACAACTCCAACCGATCACGATCGATCAGCATGCGATCGGTAACCCCTGGTTAAGTTATTCCATTTACCTGAATAATATTTTATTGCCGGGTGTACTGCAACTCATGATCTTTCTGGCTACTGTCTTTAGTATTGGGTCGGAAATTAAATACCAGACGGCTCGTGAATGGCTCCGGATGGGAAATAATTCTCTAACTGTTAGTTTATTAGGAAAACTACTGCCGCAAACAGCTATATTTACACTGATTGGTAGCCTGCTGCTGACACTTCTATACGGATACAACGCATTTCCGCTTCATACCGGATGGTTACCCATGATGGGTGCCATGTTTATGTTGGTAATCGCATCGCAATGTGTGGGTATACTGATGATCGGTGTTTTACCAACACCACGTATGGGACTGAGTTTTGCCAGTCTATTCGGTATGATCTCTTTCTCTATCGTAGGATTCTCCTTTCCTCTGGCCGCCATGGATCCTACGTTACAGGCATTGGCCAACCTGTTTCCCCTGCGGCATTATTTCCTTATCTATATTGATCAGGCACTGAATGGCCGGGAACTTTATTATTCATGGGTGCAATATGTGTCGCTGGCAGCTTTTCTGATTTTACCGCTTCTGATCGGGCGAAATCTGAAAAAGGCACTCTATTATATTGAATACATCCCCTAAAAGGTTGAAAAATGGCAGCAAAAGATCGCTTAGACTATATAATAAAAGAAGGATTCAGGGATATCTTTTACGTCTGGAGGCAGGAGATGAAAAATGTCTTTAGTGATAAAGGAGTCATCATTTTCTTTTGCCTTGTACCTCTGGTGTATCCGGTACTTTACTCATTTATCTACAACAATGAAATGATGAGGGATGCGAAAATGGTGGTAGTAGACCAATCCGATTCCTTCCTTAGCCGTGAGTTTATCCGTAAAGTAGATGGTACTACCGATGTTCGCATCGTTGGGGTAGTAGGCGACATGGAGTCCGGACGCCGGATGATGGACGAGAAAAAAGCCTACGGCCTTTTATATTTCCCTGCGGATTTCAGTAAAAACCTCAATACCGGCAGGCAGGCTACTGTCGGGCTTTATACCGATATGAGTGCCTTGTTATTCCATAAAGCCTTCCTGCTGTCTACTACCGAGGTCTCGCTGGATATAGGAAAAGAGTTACAATCCCGTTTCCGTCCGGCTTCGACCGAATAGTTACAGCAGATTACCGTCAACCCGATCCCTTACGAATCGGTCAGCTTGTTTAATTCACAAACCGGATTTGCCAGTTTTCTTGTACCGGCTATCCTGGTATTGGTTATTCAACAAACCTTGTTGTTAGGCATTGGTATGTTAGGAGGCACGGCACGCGAACGCAATCGTTTCCACTCACTTGTTCCGGTTGATCCCCATTTCCGTGGAACGCTTCGCATTATGTTCGGAAAATCCCTCGCCTATATTCTCATCTATGCAATCGTTTGTATCTGGGTATTTGCTATTGTGCCCCGTCTTTTTCCCCTGCCACAGGTAGGAAATCCCTTAACAGTCCTTTTATTTCTGTTACCTTACCTGTTTGCCTGCATCTTTTTTGCTATTACGATATCCGGATTCCTTACCAGCCGGGAATCTCCTATGATTGTACTGGTATTTACCTCTGTTATATTACTGTTTATATCCGGGGTTTCCTGGCCTAAAGAGAGTATACCTTCGTTCTGGCGTGCGCTGGGTTACCTCTTCCCATCTACTCCCGGTATACAGGGTTTTATCCGGATCAACACTTCCGGTGCAACCCTTAGCGAAGTAGCACCTGAATATCAACTACTCTGGATACAAACCGCCGTCTATTTTATTACAGCCGGGCTGGTATACCGTTTCCAGATTATCCGCAGCCGCCGGATGGTTCATCAGCAATACACAGAGCTACGGGCACGGCGCACACCCGGAAATTAAGGAACTGTTTTTT
Organism: Tannerellaceae bacterium; assembly: GCA_021203545.1. GTDB lineage: Bacteria > Bacteroidota > Bacteroidia > Bacteroidales > Tannerellaceae > UBA4116. The sequence continues at coordinate 40,872 of JAJQAZ010000005.1, forward strand.
AGATTTTCTTCTTTTCAGTTTTCTTCCTTAAAATATAGTTTTACTTTTGTAAAAATTCTGAGGTAAACCTAATTTAATTAGTGCTATGCAAAACAGACGTGATTTTTTAAAGCGGGCTTCTTTAATGCTCGCAGGAGGCGTAATTGCGCCCCAGGTTTTTAGTGCAGGAATAGAAAGTAGTAGTGCGGCTACGGCAGCTTCTACAAAAAAGATTGGCTTACAACTTTATTCTCTTCGTGAACTGGTGAAAGACGAAGGAATTCAGCACACATTGGAAGTAGTGGCAAAAATGGGCTACAAAAATCTTGAAATAGCCAGTTACGACAATGGTAAAATGTATGGAGTTGCTCCGGGCGAGTTGAAAAAAATGATCAATGATCTGGGCATGAGATGTACCAGTACTCACTTAAGCCGTGCCTATAATAAAGCAGAAGATGCTGAAATTATGGCCTGGTGGGACCGTGCAATCGAAGCTCATAACGAATTGGGTGTAAAATATATGATACAGCCCTGGATGCCGGTAAACGATAATACCACGCTGGATGATATTAAAATGTATTGCGATTATTTTACTTCCGTAGGATATAAAACAGCAGCAGCCAGTATGTCGTTTGGTTACCATAACCATGATTTTGAATTCAAAACCATAGATGGACAGGTAATCTACGACGTTATGTTACAAAATGTAAGTAAAAATCATGTGCTCTTTGAACTGGATGTATATTGGGCAGCTCATGCCGGTGCCGATCCGGTAGCTTATATGAAAAAATATGCTGATCAGATCAGGGTACTTCATATAAAAGACGAAAAAGAGATCGGTGCCAGCGGACAAATAGACTTCGAACCTATCTTTAACCAGATGTATGAAAACAACATTAAAGACTGGTATGTAGAAGTAGAACAATATACCAACAACGATCCCGAAGCCAGTGTACAGGAAAGTTTTGATTTCCTGAACAATGCGGCCTACGTGAAATAAAGGATTTTATTTTTTCTGGCGCAGATTTAAATCTGTGCCTAAACAGATCGTAAAGAAGCACGGAAATATCTCTCCATATACCTTTTTGATCCGGGATCGCAAAGACACTGGCGGTAATCTACTATTAATTATTACAAACTGCCTGTTTTAATGCGATCCCGCATCAAGTGCGGGAACAAGGGCTTTCATGATACAATCCCAATCGTCTGCCAGGCTTTGCATGTTGGGGTAAAGTAGGTTGGCTCCGGCATCCAATAGTACCTGGTTGGGCAGGGGGCCTGTGTTGACAGCGATTGTAAAGATACCCGCGGCAACTCCGGCTTCAACGCCTAAAGGAGCATTCTCTATAACCAGTGCTTCCGGTGCGGTTACGCCGGCTTTTTCTAATCCCATATAATAAGGTTCCGGATCTGGTTTACCGTATTTTACATCGTATCCGGTAATCATCTTGTCCCGTTTAAATGATCCGGGAAAATCACATTCCAGTTTATCAATCAGGCTTAACTGGCCTGATCCGGTTACAACCACCCGGTCTAACCCGTACTCTTTTACCTTCTCCAACACATTAGCAGCACCTGTCATCGGTTTGCCGTCATTGTATTGTACAAACAGAGCCGCTTCCTGGCGGTAAATATTCTCCTTCTCCTCGTCGGTTGCATTTTTTCCAAACGTACGTTGATACAACTCATCAATTGTAGAAGCCCCTGTACGCCCCTCAAACATATAAAAATCTTCGGGAGTAGAAATCAGTCGCCGGCTGCTGGCCGTTTCCTGCCACGCACGCGCATGAAAACGCATCGAATCATACAACACCCCATCCATATCAAACAGAACGGCTTTGGGTTCTAAACGGGAGTAATTATGCTTTTGGAGATATTTTTCTATTGCTTCACGGATCATCTGAATACATGTTTTAATATACAAAGGTATAAAAATAAAAGGCTGCCTTCAAGAAGAAGGATAGCCTTTTGGGGAATATGAGATCTATTCAATAACAATTTCATTTAATGGAGGAATAGGTTTAATCCAAATGGTGTCAAGAATAGGCTTATCATCTACTCTTTTCCAATTCCGAAGATCAATTGTATCGGTTACATAATTTTCACGTGAAATTGTTATGACCCATGATAAGTCACTTAAAAAAGGGGATTCTCTCCAATATCTATCTTTAATTGGAGGAATCTTAAAAATACCTTTTTTATTAGTTTGACAATTTTCATCAATATTCATATTTTTAGTCCCATAAGTATTTCCTAAGGTTAAGGTATCCTGAATAAAAACGATAAAAGCATCTTTTATGGGTAAACCACTTTCTATATCATATACGACACCTTTAAACTCTTTTCTATAAGTATGAGGTGCACCGTTATATAGAATGTCTAATGCATAGATTAGAAAGAGCAAAAAAATTATAAGAATAAAAATAAAAGCTTTTTTCATTTACATAGTTGCTTTAGTTATTTACTTACGAATTCATTTATTGGAGTATTGGGTTTAAGCCAAATAGTGTCAAGAGCGGGCTTGTTATTTACTTCTTTCCAATTCCGAAGATTAATGGTGTCAGTTGCATAGTGTTTGCATGAAACGGTTATCATCCATGATAAATCACTTAATAAAGGTGAATCATTCCAATACTTACGTCTGATTTGAGGTATTTTGAAAATACCATATTTATTAGTTGTATATCTTTTACCTTCATTCATATTTCGAGTACCATACCTGGCTCCTATTGTAAAGGTGTCCTGTATAAAAATGATTTCAGCACCTCTCACAGGTAAATGTGTCTCTATATCATAAACACTCCCTTTAATTTCACTCCTATATGTATGTTGTCTACAATTATGAAAGAGATATAAAATAGAAAAAAACAAAACAATGATAAAAATCCAAAAGTACTTCATTTTATATTTGTTTTAATTAACCAAAGCATTCCTAATATATCCTCTTCTGCAGCTTTTATTCGGGAATAATAATTATAGAATACGCTATCGTCATCTTCATCTTCATTGAAATCATAATATTTCATTAAGTCTATTTCTTTTGTTTTTGGAGGATATTTGTATTCTACTCCTTTTTTCTCTTTTTGACTCATTGTTGAAGTACCTTTGTGTTCATAGGAGTAAGTTGCACCACCGAAAGCTTTTAATATCTCATGTCCCATTTCATGAGCAGCAGTTTCTTTGAAGTTATTTTCTGCACTTATATCTGATCTATATTTCCATCCACTTGGAAAATAAAGATATCCCACATTATAATAAACCCGTTGATAAGCAATATTTGCTACCCAGGTATAAGGATTTATGGTTGCTGACCCGGGGTTTCCCGAACGTCCGGGGCTTTCATTGGTACAATAGCGAAGCTCTAAGTAGTCCATACATTTACTATTGGAATCTATAGCAATTGTATTAACTGTGTATGTATCTTTCCCTATAGTTACTTCACGACTCCAGTATTTATTAACGCCATCGAATACCAATTGTTTCAATTGTTCAAAACTCTTTGTCCGGCTTTTTATTGGTTCTTTCTTTTCTGCATTAATTACAGATTTAGGCACTTTTTTCCAATCTGCTTGTTTATAAATTTTGGAGTCGGGATCGTATTTTTCAGGATTTAAGCCGACTGCCCCCTTATCTCTTAAATCGAGTCTTAACAGTACGTCGATTATTTTTGTCTGTTTATTTATTGTTACATCCATCCAGTCTACAATCATTTTATCCCATTTGATTGTTTTCCGGTCTGTTTCTTCACTATCGTCTAAAAGAGTGGCGAATACTGTTACAGTGAAATTACCTTTCATCAGTCGGCTATTGTATATATCATATTGGTCAAATCCATCCCATTTAATGATATAAACTGCCGGATTGTGATAGGTTTCCTGATGGGGTTCCTCTTCGTTTGGGGTAACAATAATATCTGGCAAAAAACGTTGTTCGTAAATTGTGTCTCCTTGTTCATTTTCTATCCTGAAACCAAATTCTTTCGCTTTAAAGTATTTAAGACGAAACGTAATGTTGATTAGATCTGTTGTTTGTAGTTTTGTTTCACAATTAGGTATTCCCAGAGGAACAAAGTTGTCTTTTGTTATATCTGTTATTTCGATAACTTTTCCAACTTTCAGAGGTGGGGAAGTTGCGGTTGTTCCATCCTTAAATTCTACTGTAAATGTTAATTCTTTTAGACTCATCCTGGTTTATTGTTTAATGTTATTGTTCTTATGCACTGGTAAATGTGTAACAAATATAACAATAATACTAAACAGGATAAATATACAATCGGGTTTAAATGATATTTATAAAAATAAAAGGCTGCCTTCAGTGAAGAATGGCAGCATTTTGGGGATATGATCTGTTTACTCAAATATTTACAATCTGGCTTTGATCTCTTTGCTCTCTTTTTCGAAACCGGGTTTGTCTAACAGAGCGAACATATTCTTTTTGTAAGCTTCTACACCGGGTTGGTCGAATGGATTTACACCCAGCATGTAACCACTGATGCCGCAACCAATCTCGAAGAAGTAGAATAACTGGCCGATAGAATAAGCACTTACTTCGGGTAATGTAATTTTGATGTTGGGAACACCACCGTCTACGTGAGCCAGCTGGGTACCCAGTTCGGCCATTTTGTTTACTTCGTCTACCCGTTTGCCGGCCAGGAAATTCAAACCGTCTAAATTGTCGGTATCGGTATCGATCACTACTTTATGATCCGGATTCTCAACAGAGATAACTGTTTCGAAGATCGTACGTTCGCCATCCTGAATCCATTGGCCCATCGAGTGCAAATCGGTAGTTAAGTCTACAGACGCGGGGAAAATACCTTTTCCGTCTTTACCTTCGCTCTCTCCGTAGAGTTGTTTCCACCATTCGGCAATATAGTGCAGTTTGGGATGGAAGTTAGCCAGGATTTCGATCTTTTTACCGCTTTTGTACAGCTCGTTACGGGTAGCCGCATAGATAGAAGCCAGGTTTTCGGCAAAAGGAACTTCTGTAGAAGTTGCTTTCTCCATAGCTACCGCTCCGGCTACCAGATCACGGATGTTTACACCGGCTACTGCGATAGGCAATAAACCTACGGGAGTCAATACCGAGAAACGTCCGCCTACATTATCAGGAATTACAAATGTTTTGTATCCTTCCTGATCAGCCAGCGTACGCAAAGCCCCTTTCTTAGCATCTGTAATCGCTACGATACGGCTTTTGGCTTCTTCTTTGCCTACGGCATCTTCCAGTTGTTTTTTCAACAAACGGAAAGCCAGTGCAGGCTCGGTAGTTGTTCCTGATTTGGATATATTGATGATACCGAATTGTTTTCCTTTCAGTACCTCTGTCAGTTCGTATAAATAATCTTCACCGATATTTTGTCCGGCATACAGCAGGATTGGGTTTTTACGGTCGGTCTGCAACCAGTCAAAACTGTTGTTCAATGCCTCTACCACCGCTTTTGTTCCCAGGTAACTACCTCCGATACCGATAGCAACCACAACTTTACATTTAGAGCGAAGCACATGGGCTGTATTTTCAATGTCCGCCAACTCTTCATCAGTGATAGAAGAAGGCAGGTTCAACCAACCCAGAAAATCGTTTCCGGCACCTGTGCCGTTGTACAATGTAGCCAGACATTCGTTTGCCTTTGCTTCCTGAGCATACACCTGTTCTTTAGTAACAGTGCCTAACGCCTTGTCAATGTTTAAGGTAATTTGTTTCATAATTTCTTTTTTAGTAGTTAAGGAGTTATCACTTGCTTTGCTCGTTAGTAGTCATCACTCCTTCCAGTCGTTAGTAGTGAAGTAGAATTAATATTTTTCTCCCTGACTACTAGTGAGCATCGCGAACGATGACTACTAAGCCCGTAAGGGCTGATAACTCCTAAACTACTTTCTCATTTAAATGTTTCTGTTAGTTCTTTAATTACTTTGATAGGAGATTTACGCTCATACAGGATGTTATACAGAGCATCCAGTATAGGCATATCGACTTTATATTTCTCGTTTATTTCGCGGATACACTTGGTACCGTAATATCCTTCGGCGATCATTTCCATTTCCAGTTGGGCAATCTTTACCGAGTATCCTTTACCAATCATGGTTCCGAATATCCGGTTACGGCTGAAACGGGAATAGGCGGTAACCAACAGGTCGCCCAGATATACCGAATCGGTAATATCCCGGTCTACCGGATTAACGGCGGCCAGGAACCTGCGCATCTCTTCGATTGCGTTACATAGAAACACCGCCTGGAAATTATCACCATATTTCATTCCGTGACAAATACCGGCAACGATTGAATATACATTTTTCAAAACAGACGCATATTCAATACCTGTTACATCGTTGTTGTTGGAGTTTTTGAGATATTGATTCCTGAAAACTCCGGCAATAGCATTCAGGTTTTCATTATTTGCACAACCTAATGTCAGATAAGAAAGACGCTCCAGAGCTATCTCTTCAGCATGGCAGGGACCTCCTATAATGGCAATCTGATTCACCGGAACATTATATTTTTCAGCAAAATAGTCTGTAATCAACATATTTTCTTCCGGTACTAACCCCTTAATAGCAGAGATAATAAATTTATTATGCAGAGGAGTATGTACCTTTTTCAAATGTTCTTTAAAGAAAGGTGAAGGAGTGGCAAAAATAAGTGTGTCCGATTCCTGAATAGCCTGGTTGATATCTGAATAAAACGTGATCTTCTCGATATCAAACCGTACACTGGTCAGGTAATTCGGGTTGTGCCTTAGTTGTTTGAATTCCTCAATACTTTCCGGCTTACGCATATACCAGTTGATACTATCCTGTGTGGAAAGTACGATCTTGGCTAAAGCAGTAGCCCAGCTACCCCCGCCCATAATTGCAATTTTTCCGGGTAGGCTCATAGCTTTATTGTTGTTGTCCGGCAGCAGCAATCCACTGTTCAACAGCCTCGGCAGCCGGATTTTGTAACTCTAACTTATATTTTTTATTTAGTTCGCATAGCTCCTGCCGTACCTTGTTGGGGTTGCCTTCTGCTAATGCTTCAACTGTCAGGTAACCGGCTTTTTGCAATACCGGAACCCATGCCTCTTCCACACCGATTGCAGTATATTTATTTACCGCGTCTTTCTGTGCACTCTTTTCCGGACGCATCTGGGGGAAGAACAGTACTTCCTGGATACTTTCCTGTCCGGTCAGTGCCATCACTAAACGATCCATACCGATACCCATACCACTGGTAGGAGGCATACCGTATTCCAATGATCGAAGGAAATCCTGATCGATAAACATTGCTTCGTCGTCTCCCTTTTCGCTTAGGCGCAACTGGTCCTCGAAACGTTCCCGCTGGTCGATCGGGTCATTCAGTTCAGAATATGCATTCGCAATTTCCTTCCCGTTGATCATCAGCTCAAACCGTTCGGTCAGTTCCGGATTACTGCGGTGTTTCTTGGTTAGCGGCGACATTTCAACCGGATAATCCGTGATAAATGTCGGCTGGATGTAGGTGTGCTCACATTTATCGCCGAAAATAGCATCAATCAGTTTACCTTTACCCATTGTTTCATCCTGCTCAACCCCTAACTGTTTGCACACGTCGCGCAGTTGTTCCTCGTTCATACCGTTAATATCGATACCTGTATTTTCTTTGATGGCATCAATCATGGTAATCCGTTTATAAGGAGCTTTGAAGTCTACCTCTTTCTCACCGATTTTTACTTTTGTTGTACCGTGTACATCCAGGCAGATCTTTTCGAGCATCTGTTCGGTGAAGTCCATCATCCAGTTATAGTCTTTGTAGGCTACATAGATTTCCATAACGGTAAATTCCGGGTTGTGGGTACGGTCCATCCCTTCGTTACGGAAATTGCGGCTGAATTCATATACTCCTTCGAAACCTCCTACAATCAGCCGTTTCAGATACAGCTCATTGGCAATACGCAGGTACAAAGGAATATCCAGTGCATTGTGGTGGGTAATAAACGGACGGGCTGTCGCACCTCCGGGAATACTTTGCAACACAGGTGTATCCACTTCGAGATAGCCATGCTTGTTAAAGAACTCGCGCATGGAGTTGAATATCTTTGTCCGTTTGATAAACGTATCTTTCACCTGGTCGTTCACAATCAGGTCTACATACCGCTGGCGGTAACGTAATTCCAGATCGTTAAATCCATCGTATACCACACCGTCTTTCATCTTTACGATTGGCAGTGGCCGCAACGATTTGGCCAAAACCGTCAGTTCCTGCGCATGAACGGAAATTTCTCCCATTTGTGTACGGAATACATATCCTTTGATGCCTACGAAATCACCGATGTCCAGTAATTTCTTAAACACAGTGTTGTACAATTCTTTATCTTCACCCGGGCAGATATCATCCCGTGAGATATATACCTGGATACGGCCTGCGGCATCCTGAATTTCCATAAAGGAGGCTTTCCCCATAATACGGCGGCTCATGATACGTCCGGCTATACTAACAGGACGAGGCTCGGCATCGTCGCTGAAGTTTTCTTTTATTTCGTTGGAATAAGCATTGGTTACATACTCGGCAGCGGGGTAGGGTTCAATCCCTAACTGACGCAATTGTTCCATACTATTGCGTCTGATAATTTCCTGTTCGCTCAGTTCTAATAAATTCATTATGCTATCGTTTAGGATAATTCCGCACAAAAATACAAAAACAATTGACAATTAGCAATGAAATTATCGCAGATGTACATGCAATGGCAATGAATATTTTACCCGTACGGGCATATTATTTTCCTTGCCCGGTTCCCAGTCCGGCATCGTTTTTACAATACGAACTAATTCTTTTTCAAGGCCGGTATTCCGGGGCCTTACAACCTCTACGTTACTTATCGTGCCATCTTTTTCAATCACGAAAGAAACAACAGCCCTGTATAACCATCCCTCTTCTACCGTATCTGTGGGCACCGATAAACCTGTATATACAAACTTAAACATTTCCTGAACTCCTCCCGGAAACTCCGGCATTTGCTGTACAACATCATACACTGTAGTATCCTCCTGTAAAATTACCGGACATTCCTGTCCGTATAAAGCAGAACAATAGAACAGATATGTAAACAATACAGCTAACAAACGGTTCATATTCATTTTATTATAAATCTCCTACGGCAATCTGGTATTCACGCCATAATTCATCTATGTTGTATTCTTCGCCTAACACATGTTTGATCGCTGCATCAAAGGACCAGGGAACGATCTCCAGGGTACTCCTATTGATTTTACGAAGAAACTCCTTGTCTTTATGATCCCGTAACCAAACAAAGAAATAACCGGTAGTACGGTACCCGTCCATGTAATTTCCTCCTTTGGGGCGTGCATCCGGTCCGAAACCCCCGTTGGCAACCCGTACAGCATCTGCAATGCCTTCAATAAAGGCCCAGAATACAGGATTTGTGCCATACGACCCGATGCCCTGCGGTTCCAGTTGATAAGCATGTGTCAGTTCATGCAGTAATACTCCCCGGGTTTCAAAAAATAGTTTCGCGGTATCATTTTCTGCGAAAGAATTTTCAATATGGCGGGTACTGTAGAAAATAGAAACCTCGCCATTGCCTCCGCCTTTAGCAGATACTCCGTCAATGTCTTCCAGTGTATAGTGAATCTTATCTACAGGAACAATGCTGTCTCCGGGCGAAAAATAGAGGGTTGATAAAACAACCTTTGCCTGTTCTGTTATGTATGATTCCGGATCGGTAATTATTCTGTGATAGATGTCAGACCCTTGTGCGTGAGGGGCTTTGTCTTCAAATAAAATCCATCCGGCATCATACTTATCCCATATGGAAATTTCATTTTGTTTGTTTGAGTGAGCGTAAACTGTTACTGTGAGTAAGAAATAAAGATTGAACAATACTAATTTTCGTTTCATGACATATTCTATTTTTACATTGGATATTTGCTGTTTCTAAAATGCAAATATAGAATTTTGCAATTAAACAGAACGCTTTTATCGTTAACCTTTTGCTGGTCTTTTGCCGTTTTTAGCTGGCTTTTCGCTGGCGCAGATTTAATCTGTGCCTAAACTAAAAATTTCGCGCGCGCCTCTCTCTCTATTTGTTTCTTTATTTTCTTTATTAGTATTGGGCGGTTTGCGGGCGGTTTGCGGGCGGCGAAATGAAAGAGGTATGTTGTATTTCTCATAGTTACAAATAGTTAGGGTTGTAGTGTTTGAAACATTTGCGAGAGAAATATTGTGTAGTAATTTTTCTTTCAGAAAATCCGGAAATTGCACCCTGGTACGTTGTTCTAAAAAGTAAGGCTCCTGCTTCACGGGAGGCAGGAGCCTGTTGCAATGATTATAACCTGGATACAATAGGCATGGTATATTTAACTCTCACCTTTTTCCCGGCCTGCTCACCCGGGTTCCAGGCAGGCATTTTTTTCAGTACGTTTACAGCTTCGTTATTCAGATCCTCCGAAACGCTTCTTATTACTTCGAAATTGGATAAAGTGCCATCTTTTTCAACAATGTAGGTTACTACTACTCTGCCCTGGATTTTGGCTTCTTTGGCTGATTCAGGATAAACGATGTTGGTATTAATGAATTTCATTAATTCATCTTCTCCTCCCGGAAATCGTGGCATTTGATCTACTACTGTAAATACAGTTTCGCCTTCCTGCAGACTTATCTCCGTACCTATCCGGCTTTCCGGCTGCATAGCAACCATAGAAAAACTACAAATAATACTTACCAGCCATACACCGGCTACTGAATTAAAAACAGATTGTTTCATATTCTCTCAATTTTAGTGTGTTTAATGGCTGCAATATAGGAGTAAATTATATAAAAACGAAATATTCGTAGATTAATTTGTTTATTATTTGTTTTGTTTTTAGAATTTTACGAAATTATAGTAAATTCTGTTCCTCAAAGACACTCTATTTCTTTTGTTGTTCTTTCGCAGCCCTTTCGCTGGCGCAGATTTAAATCTGTGCCTAAACAACAAATAGTTAATAACCGGATCACAGGGAATCGTAGATCGACTTTAACGGATTATAAATCCGTAGTTCTTAATAGTCAGGGATAACATATCAGTGGTGGTCGGAAGATTGTAGTTACAGCTTGTAAGCCCAAAGGGGCTTGAATGTGATTAACCGCGGGTGAAACCCGTGGCAGAAAGCGACTCTACTCTATGAATCCCGAAGCGGGTTGCACCCGGGGTAGGCACATTTTACCCCATATAGGGTAAGCACTTACAATTTGTAACCACTTACTATACTATTATTTCCCGCTGGACTTTTTTCCCGTTTCCGCTGGACTTTTTTTGCTTATTCAGCGGGTTGGATCAGGAAGTTTTAATGTTTTGTTATACAATGTTTTATCTGTGAGTATATAGGGTGTTTTTATCTCTGTATGTGAGAGCGGATCTCTGAATTGTAGACCGGCCTTAGCCAATCCGTACTTATAAACCGTCTGTTAGTTTAGGCACAGCCAGTGAAAGGAGAGGCACAAATTTAAATCTGCGCCGGCAAAAGGTCGGTAAAAGGCCGGTAAAAGGAGTTTGGATCAAGTCCGCAAATAAGGCGGTCCTTAGAGTTTAAATGAATAATCAAAGTGCGTTTTTGTGTTTTTGAGCATATTTTTTGCCCTGAAATAGAAATTTAATATGTTTTACAGCATGTTTTTCGAAAATTATTCGTATCTTTGTAATGTAAATAAAAGAAAGAGTTGTTTAGGTTAGATTAAAAAAACAGTCTTTTCAGAGGGAAAAGATATTAAATGAAGTAAAATTATGATGATGAATTATGACGAACGTCAACGTACGATAGCTATGTTGCGTTATCAGGCCGAACGTTACCAGGCAATGGGTAAAGGTTCAATCAGTCAGCAGTTAAATGCTAAGATTCGCCGCCTGATGAATGAAAAAGGAAATGTTGCAGTGCAACACTGATATAGATCAATGATCTGCAACTATATAAAACCAAACCTATGAACATGTAAAAAATCTCTTATCTTACCGGAACGGTAAAACAAGAGATTCCTGATGTAAGGCTTTCCGCGATAAATAAGCGAAAAGCCTTTTTTGTATTTATCACCTCCCCTTTGGGGAGGCCGGGTGGGGCTTCTTACCGTCTGGCTCCCAATGGTATGGATAATCCTAACTGTAGGTTTACTCCTTTACTGGTTACAGGGATGAATTCGCTGTTTACGTGGGGTATGATGTAGTCGCTGGCCAGGAAGAAATGGACTCCGCGGGTAGGACTAAAGTTCAAAGCCAACCCAAATGTGTCGAATTTACTATGGATAAATGAGTAACTGAGAGCCGCTTCAAACCATTTGATGGGTCTGCCGGTCACGGCAATCGTTGTTTCGGTTACATTGTGGGCTGCATTGAAATAAGTGGTAGAAAGAAATCCGGCTGAAAGTCTTTTCTTAATTATTTCGTATTCCAGGCCAATATTCATTTTTGTTCTCAGACCGGTGGTTCTGCCTGAGGCATTTCCTTCCTTAAACTCAATGATCTCCTCCAGTGTGTCTTTTATTTTATCCAGGTCGTCTTCCAGCAAAGAACTATCGTTAAAGTCAATTTCGAAATCACCGGTTACCACTACGTCTGATAAGGAAGAGTAGAGGTTGCTGGTATTTGCTTTTGACCACGAGATCAAACCTATATCCGTAAATGCCAGCGAGAAAGAGAGTCGTTCCAGAATGTCTGCCGGAACACCACAGGTTAAGTCGGCCAATCCTGCAAACGAATAAGTTGCACCCAGGTCAAAGCCGAATCCTACACCCGGAATACCAAATGTTTCGCTCCATTCAAAAGAGTCGAATTTGCCTTCTTCGTCAAATTCAGGTTGGATGCCGGGCGCTGATGCTTCTAATGTAGCATGCGAACGGACTACCCACTCATCCAGTCCGGCGTTGATCTGCAGATCACGAATGTAAACATCGGCGCTGGCAAAACCAAATAAAATTTGGCTTTGGCACCTACAACAAGATTGTCATCCAGGAACGGACGGGAATGGGCTACTCCTAACTCCGCATAGGCACTGGCCGTCAAACGGGTATCTTTTACGTTGTAGTAAGAGGGCTCATTCATAGCAAACCCTTTTTTCATCAGTTCGAAGGCTGAATAGGGAACGTTTGCATCCGCATGTGCCTTGATGTTGAAATCTACATTCCAGAATCCTTTGCCTTTGTAAAAACCAAAAGAGAACAGCGAATAATTAAGATCCATGTTGGCATAACTGTTATCGGGCATACCGTTCAGGAATTTATCGGCAGATACGTCTTTGTGCATAAAACTGAGTAATTCGCCGTTCTGCCGGAAGGTCAGATGATCCATATTCAGGGCATTGGTTTTTACATCCACATACAGGTCGTTCAGAATGAAAGGCATACCGATGTACCCCTGTTCCGGGCGTAAGGCCGGATTGATCGAGGTACGGTTGGAGTATGTTTCCATAAAATAGGTCGTATTTGTATTTTGCGCAGATAATTTACCGGCCGCAAATAATACGGTACAGAAAATGAGTATAGAAAAAAAACCGGTTATATATAGTTTTCATTGTGTTCGGATTAATAGTGTGAATAAATAATAAACTTAAAACTCCCATGAGAAACCGCCTGTGGTTTTAAACTTAAGTTTATTAATTGCGATGTAGTCGGATTTATTCAGAGTCAGATTTTCTCCTTTGATTTTGAAACTGAATCCGATGTGTTTCGCTGTTTGCATTTTATAGGTATCCTCTTTACTGATCTTCATAACAATCTCAAGCGGATTGGTTCCATTGGAAAGGGTTGCTCCTACAATCTCAATATCAATCGGTTCGTTGGTATAATCGTATACAGTTGCAGTAATGGACAGGGTTACATCTGCCTGTGAAGACGCACCCCCTAACTGTACGATCACCTCATCCGCGACAATAATGAATTCGCCTTCGTTGTTGAAAAGTTTTTCAGCAATATCATCGCTGAATACATCTTCCATAACTTCTTCGAAAGAAACTGATATTTCTTTGAAGTTGAATGGAACATTGAACAGATATTCGGCATCCATATAGGGATCGTTGAATGGAAAGACTCCTTCTTTCCATCCGGCTGTACCGGCTGTTATATCGTATGTTAAACCTGTAGGTTTAAGACTGATTAGTTTGTTTAAATCCTGTGAAAAGAAATGATGTTGATCAAATTTCGTTGTTGAATCGTTGGTTTGAGCTATGTAATAGCCAATTTTGTTTCCACTATCTTCTTTTAAAAAGTTCATACCACCCGGAGTAACCGGTGAAATACTTTCAGGGTTTGTACCACCGGTATAAAAAGCCGACATATTATCAATCGAAACATTGAAGTCAAAAGCAAGGTTGGTTTGCATATAGAAAATCATTCCCGGGTTATTTAGCGTGAAATAATCACCATCCTGAAATATCTCGTTCAGCGCATCAATGTCTTTTATATCGCCATCGATATTTTGGGTGAAATTAGCATCGGCATATACGAGTAAGGGTTGTGGGTCGGGAGTTCTTAAAACGATGTACAACTCAGATTCCACATCTGTAAATGAAGGTGTTATTTCTTCGTTTACCGTTAAAGATATAGTGTAATGTATATTTTCCGAATCTCCATAATCAAATCGTTCAATCGGAAGGTTTTTTATGGTTAACCCCTCATATAAAGGCACTTTTGCCGGGTCTATAAAGATCGTGATTTTATTATCTTCAACATTTGCATCTTCACGGAAAGAAATATAATCCGGAAATTCCAGATCAATCTGTAGTTCAGATTTACCTGCTTCAAAGGTAACGTTAGTCATATACAGGTCAACCCACAAATCACAGGATTCGAAAAGAACAGAAGTTATATCAATTTCCCAATCTCCGTTGTTATTATTTTCCGGTGCCGGAATCTGATAATCTACTTTGTCGTTAAGAAGTTCAATAGCTCCAATAGGAGGGATAGGATTGTTTCCTAATTTCTGATAAAGATCGGTTCTCCGTGTTTCTTTATCCTTCACTGTTATGTCTTTAAACGCCGGGATATCGATATCGATATCTCCCCGGTATTGCAGGAATACGTTTCCGGAGGCATCGTATTGGAATTCGGTATTTCCCCTGTCTTCCAGAATGGAGTCAATACGGATCGGGGATACATTGCCCAAAGGAACGTTTCCGACCTGAAAGGTTATCTCTTTATTCAGATTGTCCCAATCGTAATCTTTGTTTATACACGAATTGAGGGTACACAGCAGACATAGCCCACAGGCTGCCGCAGTTAGATATTGTTTTATCATTGAGTAATAAGTTAAATAAATTATCAGAACGCAAAGATGTATAAATATTTAAAATAAGTATCAACTATTAAGAATTAAATTTTATTCATAATTAATTAGTATCTTTGTATTTATAAATAGCCATAACAGAAAATATCATGAAACGAAAAACAATTACATGCTATCTTTTAATTTTGTTCTTCTGTTCTTTTGTTACTGCCCAAAAGAAACAGCTTCCCGAACAACAGGGATTACAGGTGATTAATCAAACGACAGTAGAAGCCTATATCGGATTTCTGGCATCAGACGAACTGGAAGGGCGCGAAGCCGGATTTCACGGCGGACGTGTTGCCGGGAATTATCTGGTAGCTACGTTGCAGGCGATGGGTATTCAACCCTTATTCGAAGATTCCTATTACCAGCCTTTTGATGCTTATAATTATGAACGCCAGCAAAGAAAACGGTTTCAGGTACATCCTGATTCGATTGCGTTGATGAAGCAGGGTGTTCATCAGAAATTATCTATGCGGAATGTGTTGGGGGTGATAGAAGGAAAAAACAGGGATGAGTATGTGATTGTGGGGGCACATTACGATCATCTGGGGATTGACCCGGTGTTGCATGGTGACCAGATCTATAACGGTGCCGATGATAATGCATCGGGTGTATCGTCTGTGTTGCAGATCGCACAGGCTTTTCTGGCAACAGGAGTACAACCAGAGCGGAATGTAATATTTGCTTTTTGGGATGGGGAAGAGAAAGGACTGCTGGGGTCTAAATATTTTACGCATACCTTCCAGCATACCGGTAAGGTAAAAGCTTATCTGAATTTTGATATGATCGGCCGGAATAACGATGAATCCAATCCTACTCATGTCGTCTATTTTTATACGGAAGCATATCCTGTTTTTGAAACCTGGCTGAAAGAGGATATCCGGAAATATGACTTGAATTTGTCGCCGGTTTATCGTCCGTGGGACAGACCTATAGGAGGTAGCGACAATGCTTCATTTGCCGTATTGGATATTCCGGTCATCTGGTATCATACCGACGGACACCCGGATTACCATATGCCCAGCGATCACACCGACCGTATCAACTGGTAGAAGCTGGTGGATATAACCAAAGCTTCCTTTCTTACTATGTGGAGACTGGCCAATCAGAAGGATTTCTGAATCCGGCAGATCGTATGAAACGTTTGTAAGCTCGGTTGATTAGGCTTATAGGGATGATTATTATATGTTTTTTTTCTGGCGGTAATCTTTGGGAGTCAGGCCGGTGTGTTTTCTGAAATATTTGGAGAAGAAGGATTGGTTGGGGAAGTTTAGTTCGTTCGCTATTTCCTGGATGGGCATGGCTGTGTTTTCCAGAAGGAATTTAATAAGGATAATGGTGCGTTCGGCTATCCATTGGGTGGGTAGTTTGCCGGATTTGTTTTTAATTACCTGTGCAAAATGGCGCGGTGTCAGACAGGCTTCTTCGGCATAGAATTCTACGTTGCGGTGTGCGCGGAAATTTTTGGCGAGCGAGATTGTAAATGTCCGGAATATCTGTTCGTGCCGGGATAACCTTCGTTTTTCGGTAGGTTTGTGGTTGGCGTATGCAGAGACTACTTCCAGAGCCATGAGTGTAATCAGCGTATCCCGTATCTCATTGATTAATGGACGGGTGTTGTTTGATAGTCGGTTATTAATAAAATCATATATTTCTTTTACATCTTTCAGTTGTTTTTCGTTCAGGTTCAGGCAGGGGTTTTCCTGGATGAGGTTTGCGTAATCTTCTACCGGTTGCAGCATGGCCAGTTTTTCCAGCAATTCAATTCCGGCTGTGATAGCAGTTGCTTTGAAATCGTCCGAATATTCAAGCACCTGAATAACCGTGTAAGGTAATAATAAACAAAAACTACCTTTTTGAATGGTGAAAGTGTTCATATCGATTACCAGCTTCCCTTTTCCGGACTGACAAATAAATAATACTACTCCGTCATCCAATATTTTCGGGTTGCTGTTCCATAGTTCCGGCATTTCTTTCATGGTTGGCTCCAATATAACGACTTCGAATGTTGAGGACTTCTTTGTTTCGTACTCATTGAGTGGAATAAGATCAATCGCCATATGCCTTGTTTTTATGATTTTCGTCAAAATTAAACATTTAACCGGGTATTTAGAATATATGGGTGATGAAAAACCTACAAATGGAACATTTTAACATACTTATTAATCGTTTGTGAAGGAAACCCTTTCCATACATTTGTAGCAGGCAAATAAATGACTTATGAAATGAAAAAGTATCTACTTCCTGCAGTTTTGTTAGTAATGTTTTCCGCCTGCAAATCGCAGGTAGGAGAGACTCCCGTTGTGAAATGTGTGAAAGCTGATACGGTGAAGGTATATGGCGAACTGGCACAAGCAACATTTCCCGGTAAAGTAATTGCGGCTTCGGATATGAATCTGGCGTTTCGTGTGAGTGGGCCGGTACACCAGGTGTATGTAGAGGTGGGTTCTTTTGTGAGAAAAGGACAGGTGCTGGCAGCTATTGATCCCCGTGATTATGAAATACAGCTTGCAGCCACAGAGGCTGAATACCGGAAAATTAAAAATGAAGCGGAACGGATTATCGAACTTTACGAAAAGCAGAGTATTGCACCGAATGATTACGATAAGGCGGTGTATGGATTGCAGCAGATTACTGCTAAGTACGAAGCGCATCAGCATGCCCTGGCAGATACTAAACTGGTGGCTCCGTGTGACGGGTATGTGCAGAAGCGACTTTTTGAGCCGGGCGAGACAGTCAGCGCCGGGCTTCCGGTGGTAGCGATGATCAGTACCGGAACAGGCGAAGTTGAGATTAATATTCCTTCTTCGGAATATATACAACGGGAACAGTTTGATCATTATTATTGTACGGTGGATGTATTTCCCGGTAAAACATTTCCGCTTGAGCTGGTAGGTATCACCCGGAAGGCCAATATGAACCAGTTATACACAATGCGTTTCCGGTTGGCGGGAAATGAAAAGAGTATGCCGGGGCCGGGTATGTCTACGATGGTAACCATACAATACAAACCCCGCAGTACAGAGAGTGTAGGAGTACCTTTGCCGGCTGTGTTTGAGTCGGACAGTCATACAAAAGTATGGGTGTATGACGGGCATACCGGAACGGTGGCTGCCCGTACGGTTGTTGTGGCTGAAATACTGGCAGACGGTACGACTATTATTTCCGGTGGGCTACGTGCCGGAGAGGTTGTGGTAACGGCAGGTGTACATTCCTTAAAAGAAGGTGAAGCGGTGAAACTGTTACCGGCGGTATCGCTTACAAACATAGGAGGCATGTTATGATTGACTATGGAAACTGGGGACTAAAGAACCGGAATCTGGTGTTTTTCCTTGTTGCGGTGCTATTGGCCGGGGGACTGCTGGCTGTCTATGATATGAGTAAGCTGGAAGATCCGGAGATCAAAGTGAAACAGGCGTTGGTTATAACAACTTATCCTGGAGCTTCTGCACATCAGGTGGAGTTGGAGGTAACCGACCTGTTGGAGAAGTCGATCCGGACGATGAAAAATCTGGAATCTGTGGAAAGCCGTTCGATGAATGATCTTTCTATGATTACAGTGGAACTTTCCACACTGGTATCGAATGATGAGGTCGAGGAGATGTGGACTATTTTGCGGCGTAAGGTAACGGATGTACAGGGAAGCCTGCCGGAGGGTGCGTCGGCCTCTGTTGTGAAAGATGATTTCGGGGATGTGGCAGGTATGTTCTATGCCATGACTGCCGATGGGTTCCGGGATCGTGAAATGGGTGATTATGCCGGCCTGATACAGCGTGAGATACTGGATATAGAAGGGGTGTCGCGGGTTGAGATATACGGGAAACGTAAAGAGTGTATCAATATAGAGCTGTATGAAGATAAGATGGCCAACCTGGGTATCTATCCGGCAGAGGTATTATCTACGCTGAGTGGACAGAATAAGACTCTTTATTCCGGATATTATGAATCGGGCGGACAACGGCTTCGTGTAACGGTGAACGACCGGTACACGAATGTGGGGGATATTGAGAATCTTTTGTTGCAGGGGAGGCAGGGCGACCAGTTCAGGCTGAAAGATATTGCACGGGTATCGGTAGATTATGAACATCCGGCCCGTAACGAAATGAGTTATGATAACCGGCGGGCGTTGGGGATTGCGATTTCGGCACTTTCCGGAACCGATATAACGAAAGTGGGTAAAGAGGTGGAGAGCCGTTTGCAACAACTTTCGGATACCCGTTTGCCGGCAGGAATAGCGTTGCATAAAGTTTTTTACCAGCCCGACCGGGTGAGTACCGCGTTAGGTACTTTTATGGTTAATCTGGTTGAATCGGTTTTGATAGTTGTCTTGATACTGATGCTTACTATGGGACTCAGTAGCGGGTTGATTATTGGGTTTAACCTGCTTGTGATAGTATTGGGTTCTATCCTGATCCTGAATCTTACAGGAGGGACTCTGCAACGTGTTTCGCTTGCTTCTTTTATTCTGGCGATGGGGATGCTGGTAGATAATGCGATTGTGATTATAGATGGGATTCTGATTGATATGCAGAGGGGAGAACCCAGGGAGAAAGCACTCACTTCGATCGGGCGCAAAACGGCTATGCCTTTGTTGGGAGCTACGCTGATCGCGATCCTGGCTTTTTTCCCGATTTATCTTTCGCCGGATACCGCAGGTATTTATGTACATGACCTTTTTGTGGTGCTGGCGGTTTCTCTTTTGTTAAGCTGGATTCTGGCGCTTGTATATGTGCCTGTGCAGACCGGCCGGTTACTGAAAGTAAAGAAAAACCAGGAGGGAAAAGATCCGTTTGATACGCGTGCATACCGGGCACTCCGTTCGTTGCTGACCTGGGTGTTGGGGCATCGTACTGTATCTGTCTGTTTCACTCTTTTATTGCTGGTAATTACCGGTTTCTGTTACCGGTTGTTGCCCCAGGGATTTTTTCCTGATATGGATTATGACCAGTTGTATATTGAGTATAAACTGCCGGAAGGCACTACCAGTGAGCGGGTGTGGAGCGATTTGGAGTCTATCACGGATTATTTGCTTTCGCGTGAAGAGATAACCCATGTAACCGCATCGGTGGGTGGAACACCTGCCCGTTATAATCTGGTAAGGAGTATGGCTGATCCTTCCCTATCGTACGGTGAGTTGATTGTTGATTATACTTCGTCTAAAAAGTTGGTCAAAACAATGGATGAGATCCAGCAGTATCTGATAGATCAATATCCGGAGGCATATGTACGGATGAAACGGTATAACCTGATGTATAAGAAATATCCCATAGAGGTTCAGTTTGAAGGTCCTGATCCGGCCGTGTTGCGTACCCTTACCCAACAGGCACTGGATATGATGGATCAGAGTAGTTCCTTGTTTCTTACCTGTTCAAGCTGGGAACCCCGTACGCCGGTTTTAATGGTAGATTATAATCAACCCATTGCCCGCAATGTGGGATTGAGCCGGCAGGATGTGGGATTGTCTTTATTGAGTGCAACAGATGGTATACCCACAAGTGTGTTTTATGATAATACGCATAGCCAGACGATTTACCTGAAATGTGTGGATACGGATGGGAATCCGGTTCAATCGCTCGAAAATTCTTCCGTATTCAGTATGATGCCTTCGCTGGCTGCTCTGAATAAAGAGATGATTTATGGCCTGGCTACCGGTGCGGTATCGGAAGAAGAGGTGTTGGACGAATTGATGCGTACGGTGCCTCTTAGCCAGGTAACGGCCGGTATTAAACTGGTGTGGGAAGATCCGTTGGTAATCCGGTATAACGGGCAGCGTGCGATGCGTGCGCAGGCTAATCCGGTAAGTGGCGTAAGTACGGAAGATGCCCGGAAAACAATTGCCGCGCAGATTGATGCGATCGAATTGCCGGAAGGTTATTCGATGCATTGGGAAGGAGAATATAAGGCAAGCGGAGAGGCCAGTAAATATCTTTTTATGAATTTTCCCCTGGCTATTATTCTCATGATCGCTATCCTGATTATGCTTTTCAAAGATTACCGGAAGCCATTGATTATTTTTTGCTGTATTCCGCTACTGCTGATTGGGGTGATATTCGGGATATTGATATCCGGGAAAACATTTGGTTTTGTGGCCATGGTGGGTATTCTGGGGTTGATTGGAATGATCATCAAGAACGGGATTGTATTGATGGATGAAATTACGCTTCAGTTAAGCCAGGGTGTAGAACCTTTACAGGCGATACTGAATAGTTCGTCCAGCCGTTTTCGTCCGGTGATGATGGCCTCTATGACTACGATACTGGGGATGATTCCTTTGCTTTCGGATGATCTGTTCGGCCCTCTGGCTGTGACTATTATGAGCGGGTTGCTGGTAGGAACACTGATTACGTTGTTGTTTATCCCGGTCCTTTATTCACTCTTTTTCAATATCAAATTAACAAAGAAATGAAGCATTTAAACTATATTGCCGTAGGGTGTAGCCTGTTACTGTCGTTTCCGGTTTCCGGGCAGGAGGTGTTGACACTTGAAAAGAGCCGTGCACTGGCGGTTGAAAATAATAAACAGATGGGAGTAGCCGGCATGGTGCAGGAGCAATCGGGCTATGAATTGAAAAGTTATAAGGCTAAATTCCTGCCTCATTTTTCCGCGACCGGAACTTATCTGTTTTCCAATTCGGAAATGAAACGTACTGTAGGAGATATTTACCTGCCTACTTTTGTCCCTGACCCGGCCACCGGAGGGTTGGTACCCAATGTAATGACGCAGGTAAACGGGAATACTCTCTTTAACCAATATGCTTATATACCGGGCTTTTCGTTTGATTTAAAAACAAATGGTTCCTATGTTGGTGGGATACAGGTAGAACAACCCCTGTATACCAGTGGTAAAATACGAACTGCTTACCGCATGGCCCGGGTGGGGCAGGAGATGGCCGGTATTAACCGGACGCTAACTCATACGGAGGTGATCCGGCAGACTGACGAGGCTTACTGGACGGCTGTTCAGGTACGTGAATTGTTGACGGTGGCAGAGAAGTATAAAGAGGTGGTAACGGAATTGATGCGAAACGTGGAAAATGCGTTCCGGGCGGGCATGGTTTCCCGCAATGATGTATTAAAAGTACAGGTTAAACTAAATGAAGCGGAGTTGCAGATACTACGTGCTAAAAACGGAATCAGGCTGGCAGATATGAACTTATGCCATAGGCTGGGACTTCCGTTGGACTCTTCCCTTAACTTACAGGACTCCTCCGGAAGTATGTATCTTCCGGTACGTCCTGCTTCTGATATTACTGCCCGGCCTGAATATTTGTTGATGGAAAAACAGGTGCAGTTGAGTGGCGAACAGGTAAAACTGGTGCAAAGTGATTATTTGCCGCAGGTATGGGTGATGGCTAATTATGGGTATACAAAAGCACTTAAACTGAATGATTCACCTTTGTTTGATAGTGCTTCTTTTAATGCGGTTGTTTCGGTTTCTATTCCTCTTTTCCAATGGGGAGAAGGACGGAATAAAATACGGGCGGCAAAGACTGAAAAGAAGATTCGCGAACTGCAACTGGAAGATAACCTGGAGAAAATGGAATTGCAACTGATGCAGGCTATGCAGCAATATGAGGAATCGCTGCTGGAAGTGCAATTGACAACTTCTTCACTGGCACAGGCCGAGGAGAATATGCATGTAAGTGGCAGTTATTATGGAAGCGGACTGGAAATACTTGCCGATTATCTGGAAGCACAAACGGTATGGCAAAAAGCATGGGTGGACCAGGTACAGGCCCGAACCAAACTACGCCTCAGCGAAACCAATTACCTGATTGCCGCCGGACGGATATTTGAGTAGGTAATTACCCCGGAGAAGATTACAAATCAGTACTGGCCGGAAGACTGTAAAGTGCTGAAAACCTGGGCTAGAATCGACAAGGCTTTCAGCCTTTTTATACTTGTTTTTTTATCCTTAACTTGTAGACAGAGGGGAGTTGTACTCCCCGGCTATATTAACAACGGTGTTACGGTTTTTTTGAGAGGTGTTTGTTGCCACTGTTTTAACATGGGAATCACTTCTTTTCCCGGCTTATTGGATGTCTGGGCAAGTAACTCGCTATATATCTCCAACAGTTTTTTTGTGTTTTTAATGGGTTCCGGGTTGGATTCGGTGATGATCCCTTCTATTAGTTTGAGGAGTGCCTGATTGTGTAGAGGGCTGATGTTCCACATGCTTTCATGCACCAGGTCAGTGAAAC
Organism: Tannerellaceae bacterium; assembly: GCA_021203545.1. Lineage (GTDB taxonomy): Bacteria > Bacteroidota > Bacteroidia > Bacteroidales > Tannerellaceae > UBA4116. The sequence continues at coordinate 64,319 of JAJQAZ010000005.1, forward strand.
GCTTAAGGGGATGTAATTCGTAATATTCTAATCTTCCGATTGTTTTTCCTAATTCGAAACTGTCCATGGTATTTTCGCTTACTTTCTCAATCCAAATCTGAGCTGCGTAATTGGATACTGTTTTATCGGGAATACAGATCATTCCTCCTGTCAGGAATAAAAAATCAGTACTTTTAAATACGTTGGGATATAGTTGATAAAACCACTCCATTGTGTGAAACAATAGTTTTTTTCGGGCATTTCCCAGTAAGAGTATGAGATGAGTTTTTCAGCAATGATACTTGTGATAGGGGATATATTATTAGGAATGAAACATAGAAAAAACGGAATATTCATTTTTGCATTGTTACAGAAATCATGGCCTGTAAGTGGTATGTTGTGTTTCCCTTTTTGTGTAACCGAAAGTAAAGATTCTATAAACAGGGGTTTCTCTATCTGTAGTTCATAAGGAAGTGTATTTAGTTTAATATCCGGATAGCTGACGGGTTCTTTTTTATAATTTGTTGTTTCCCGGATATAAATATCCCATCCGTATGAACCGGATAACTGTTCCCATAAAACGTCGCTGTATATAAAATGGTTGAATTCCGGAAAATGTTCTCCGGGCGACCGGGTGAGGGCAGCAGTCAGCCACCAGGCCGGATGATTGTAATTGCCGGTTGGCTTTGTATCTTCATGTAATAAAAAACGGAAAAGTGCTTTGTATTCTCCGGTTAATTCCTTTTCAACAAGGTGTAGAGCCTTAGCCGTATCGTCCAGTGCACATCGTTGGATGGCTAATTGCATGTCCATAGTATTGGGCTCCGCGCCGGATTGTTGATATAAGGCAACTCTTTGTATCAATACAACCGGGTCAATCCAGCACGGTGTATGTGTGGGTGTGGATAATAGTGGGGTGGTATCTCCTGACTCTATTTTTTGTTTAACACAAAGAGCTATTTTCCGGAACCCGTTATAGAATGCCGGGCAATCCATTTCAGCAACCGGCGTTAAAATGGCTTTATACGGATAATCCTGGTCTTTGGTCTCTTCTTCTCTGTTTTTCTGTTCTTCTCTGATTTTTTGCCAGGGAGTAAATATCTTTTTTGTTTGTTCCGGGTATTTACTGTTCAGATAGAGTAGATAGTCATATAATAAGCAACCTACTATCCGGAGTGAAGGTGTATAGCGTGTTTCATATTTATCCATTTGTTTGCAGATTTTCCTGAACGCAGACTCTTGTTGTATATAGCTGCTTTCCGGTATATTGTTTGTCCACCGGATAAGTTGTGAAAAATATGATCCGGAAAATAAGGTTCCGGCAGGTCTACTGCCTGATTGAGGAAAAATATATAATCTTCGTAAGTTTCCGGGATGCTGATTTGATTATCTTTTCTGATAATTCTTTTTTCAGTTGTAACCAGAGATATTTTATCCGGTGTTTTCTCTTTTATATTATTTCCGGGAAGAAAATTTGCCAGTAACGCCTTTATACTGTTAAGCATATTTTCTTCAAAAATTGCCAGGGATGCATTCAATTCTTCCTCCGGGGCTGCATATTGGACGAGCAGGTTGGCGGCTTTCTTTTGTAGGCTTTCCTCTTTGTTAATGAAAACATTCGTTAGCGCGGATAAAATTTCCTTTTGATTACCTGTCTTGTTTTTTAGCATTTGTTGTATAATCCCCAACGTTGTATTTACGATAGACTTTGTTTCTGCTGCCAGTAGTTGAGGTAGGTAGCCGGTAAATTCTTCTCTTTTAAATTGATCGTTGGTTATTAACTTTTTGAAAATCCCCAGGGTATTATTGACCGGTTTTGTCTGCACACAGGTTAGTGTGCTGAATAATTCGTCCTGTAAGGTGATTAATTCCTGCTCTGTTGGTTGCAGGTATAAAAACAGACCGGCAAACCATCCGGTAAGTACTTTATTGAAATTCCGGTTTACAGCTAACAGGCTTTCGCGGAGCAACGTCAGGCGATCTGTTTTATTTGTTGATGTGAGTTCTTTGAATCCGTTATACCATTCCCCGGAGTAGCGTCTGTGTATTTCAGTAGGGTACCGGAAGATAAACCAGAGATGTTCTTTGAGAAAGACCGGGTTATTCATTAACTCCCCGATCTTAAATTCGTCTTTTCTGTAGGATGTGGTATTTACGAAAACATTGGCGATGCATTCAGGGGTAAAATTTAACGGATATTATTTTATCCATTCCAGCAACATCGGATAGCGGAGGCCGGAATGGAAATCGGATAACTCCATCTGAAGAAAGTAATCTTCCAGCCATTCCGGGATGTAATCCGCTAATAAATCATTTATTACAGTAACGGAAGGAAATCGCCATTTTCTTGTTGGCATGATATTTTTGCGATCGAAGCAGTAGTAGGTGCTGATTTGAAGTATACTGATCTGCTCCGGTGTTCCAATCCGGCTATACCTATTTGCTGGTGTTTCCACATAACTATAAAGCTGTTCGCTCTCTTTTCTGATAACCGGGATAAGGCTTTTTCTCTCTTTTTCATTTAATTGCCGCAGGAAAGGCAGGATTGCATCTTCCGTGCCGGCAGTAAGGATTTTCAGGAATTGCTGTTTCATTTAATTTGTTCTTTACGGTTGTAGCCCCAAAGATACAAAAAACTATTCCGCATTTTCTTTTAACCATTTTAACCGGCGTAAGTCAGGCAGATGTTTAACAGAGAAATTTTCGAATTTAGCCATAAAACCCTTTCCGTCCGGGCATGCTCCCATAAGGCCAACCATTACCGGGCAATTATCCTGAAACCATGCATTCCGCATCATGGTATATTCTTTGTCATCAAATGAATAAAAAACTTCTACCGCATCGAGTCTGCGTATGGCTTTAATCCATACAAAAGGTATGGGTTTATCTAAGGTGATCACACTCCAATCGCTTGTTTTGTGTGTAACGACTGTACTCAGATTGTATTTTCCGTCAACATATTCTATACCTGCTTTAATGTAGTTTTTATGATCGATGCGTAGCATGAGTCCTGATTGGTCGAAACGGGCTTTGTAATCACCGGATATTTTTACTTTAACTTCAAACTCTCCTCCGTAAGTAGTGTATAAAAATGGAGCATCATCCACTGTAAAGCCATAATGGGAAATACGCCAGTAATCACTTTGAGGAGTAACCTGCATGGAAAGAGAGTTGTTAACAATATCCCAGTTGTCAGGCTCATTAAACCACTGCATTCTTTCTAAACTTTGTGCCATAACGTGTATAGATATCAAAAATGAGATTGATAAAAGAACTAACTTTTTCATTGAACTATTTTTTAGTAAATAACCATTCGAAAAATTACCTTTGCAAAGGTAAGATCAGGTTTTTACCTGGTCAATACTTATAAATAACCATTTTTCATATGAATATCCGGACAACATTGAGTGAGGTATTATTAAAACAGCCTTTTATTTCTGATGAGAATGAATTGGTTTTGCTGGAAAAGTATAAACAAATAGCACAGACTTATTCTATTATAGAAAATTCGCTTGCTGTACTTAGTGATTTAAGGTCTAACCGGAGCTATATCTATTATGGTGGGGTTGGTGAAACATTAGGAATAGCATCCGGCTATACAACTGAGGATATTAATTCGATTTGGGAAGATGATATTTTTAACAGGATTCATCCGGAGGATTTGATAAGAAAGTATTTGTGTGAACTTCGGTTTTTTCAATTGCTGAAATTGCTTCCTGTTGAAGAACGTTCTGATTATCAGGTTTTGAGTAAATTACGAATGAAAGATAAATCCGGTGATTATATTTTAATACATCATCGAATGTTCTATGTAAGTAATTGTTCGCCGGAAAATTTATGGCTGGCTCTTTGCCTGTATAACTTTTCCCAGGATGCGTTTCCGGTTGAAATGAATAATAGCCTTATCATCAACTCTGCTACCGGTAAAATTGTGGATACAGATCCGGATAGTTGTAAAACCATTTTATCCACACGTGAAAAAGAAATATTATTTCTTATAGAGAAAGGTTATCGTAGTAAAGATATTGCGGAAAAATTATCAATCAGTAAAAATACGGTGAGCAGACACCGGCAGAATATACTTGAAAAATTACGGGTGAAAAACTCTTTTGAGGCTTGCCGTGTGGGCAAGTTAGTAGGGTTAATATAACCCGGAAGAAAAAAGGATACCCCGGAAGGATATCCTTTTTGTTACTATGATATGTAAGACTTTTAATTCCCTTTTTCGATTTGTTCCTGTACGATCGCATCTACTACGGCTACGGTTGTTAGGTTGACGATATCGCGGGTAGAACTTGCCAGGTCTGTGAAGTGGATTGGTTTGTTCAATCCCATCTGGATGGGGCCGATGAATTCGCCTACGCCCATTTCAAGCAAAAGTTTATACGCACTGTTGGCTGAACTCAGGTTCGGGAAGATCAGGGTGTTTACATCCTGTCCTTTCAGTTTGTTGAACGGATAGGTTTCGTCACGCAGTTTTTTATCGAAAGCAAAGTTTACCTGCATTTCACCGTCTATCTTCATATCCGGTTGCTCTTTGTGCAGTATTTCAATGGCTTCGTGTACTTTGCGGGGGCTACCCTGTTTGTCCGAGCCAAAGTTGGAATAAGAGAGCATAGCCATAACCGGTTCGTGTGCGAAGAACTTCACCGCATCGTGTGTTAACCGGGCCACGTCTACCAATACTTCGGTGGAGGGATGACGGTTGATCAGTGTATCCGCGATGAAGAAGGTTCCTTTTTGCAGGTAACGATGTTCATGGCTCCGAAATGTTTGTAACTGGGACGGATACCGATCAGTTGTTCAGCCATTTTGGTAACTTCCGAATAGCGGCTGTATACACCGGTAATAAAAGCGTCTGCTTCGCCGGTAGCTACCATCATCATACCAAAAGCGTTGCGGTCGAACATTTTCTCGGTGGCCTCTTCATAAGTAACCCCTTCGCGTGCTTTCTTTTCGGAAAGGATGGCGGCGTATTTATACCGTCTTTCATTTTCGCGGTCGTGACGAAGGTTAACGATTTCGATGCCTTCCAGACTGAGGTTTTCTTCGGCCGCGATTTTTGCCAGACGTTCTTCGTTACCTAATAATATCGGGTGGCAAATACCTTCCTGTTTGGCTTCTACGGCAGCTTTCAGCATGTTTACATGGTTGGCTTCCGAGAATACAACCCGTTTCGGGTTGGCTTTGGCCATATCGGTAAACAAGCGGAGCATTTTATTATCGTATCCCATCATTTCACACAGATGATTTCCATATTCATCCCAATCGGTGATTTTTTTACGGGCTACGCCGGATTCGATCGCGGCTTTGGCTACCGCACAGGATACATGTGTCAACAAACGCGGGTCCAATGGTTTGGGTAGGATATAATCTCTGCCGAAAGAGGTACGTTTTAATTTATAGGCCGCATTTACCACATCCGGTACGGGCTGTTTGGCCAGGTCGGCAATGGCGTATACGGCTGCCAGTTTCATTTCTTCGTTGATTGATTTGGCATGTACATCCAATGCACCCCGGAAGATATAGGGGAACCCAAGTACATTATTGATCTGGTTTGGATAATCGGAACGTCCGGTTGCGAAAATAATATCTTTTCGTGAAGCCATTGCGTCCGCATAAGAGATTTCCGGATTCGGATTTGCCAGGGCAAAGACAATCGGGTTGTCGTTCATCGTTTGAACCATCTCTTTGGTGAGTACATCGGCTACTGAAAGACCCAGGAATACATCGGCTCCGGCAACGGCCTCTGCCAGTGTCTTGATATTTTGAGCAGTGGCAAAGCCTTTTTTCTCCTCATTCAAATCTGTCCGATGGATAGAGATTACCCCTTTACTGTCGCACATGATGATGTTTTCTTTCTTTGCACCCAACATTACATATAGTTTGGTACACGAGATAGAGGCAGCACCGGCACCGTTCACAACGATTTTGATATCCTCTATTTTTTTCCCTGTCAGTTCCAGTGCGTTGAGCAGTCCGGCACCGGAGATAATCGCCGTACCGTGCTGGTCGTCGTGCATAACCGGAATATCCAGTTCTGCTTTCAGCCGGGTTTCTATTTCAAAACATTCGGGTGCTTTGATGTCTTCCAGATTGATACCCCCGAAAGTAGGAGCAATGGCTTTGACTGTCTGAATAAATTTTTCAGGATCTTTTTCGTCTACTTCGATATCGAATACATCAATACCGGCGAATATTTTAAAAAGTAATCCTTTTCCTTCCATTACCGGTTTGCCGGCCAGCGCACCGATATCGCCCAGGCCCAACACGGCGGTTCCGTTAGAGATAACAGCTACCAGATTTCCTTTTGCTGTGTATTTATATGCATCCAGCGGATTTTTTTCTATTTCGAGACAAGGCTCTGCAACGCCTGGCGAATAGGCCAGGGACAGATCAGCCTGTGTGCTATGGGGTTTGGTTGGAACTACTTCTATTTTCCCCGGTTTTCCTTCCGAGTGATACCGCAGGGCATCCTTCTTTGTTACTTTTGCCATCTTATTATCTATTAAAGTAATACCTAAAACGGGCATAAAGGTAACAAATTATTACGGTATTTTGATTTATATTTTATTTATGACAGGATAGATGAGATAGAAGAGGATCAAACTGTACGGCTAAAATATAGGATCGTTTATTTGTTGCAAATATATTAACTTTTACGAGACAAATATCTTTTTTGATAAAAAATATTTATTTATGTGATTTTGATCAGTATAGCTTCTAATACTATTTGTCTATAGGCTCTTATTTAAAAGTCTGTTACCTGCTATTTTAAACGATCGATTGTTGTATCCTAATTAACCATTTTAAGGAGAAATAATATAAAAAACAGTGAAAATATAGTTTCCCGCAACAAAACTTAATAGTAATAAATATGAAGAAAAACAGTATGAACAAAGTCGTAAATGTAATTTTAATTGTCTTCCTTTTTTCCCTTTTGGGAATGAGTGCACAGGCTCAGTATGCCCGCTCCAATACGTATGGGTTTAATGGCGAAGCCGGCTGGCGGCTGGGTGTAAAACTGGGACCTAATTTCGCAGGTTTTACAGGAAAAGGCAGTGAGGATTTAGGAGGCCGTGTAGGGGTACATGCCGGTATGTTTGCAGAATATGTTATGCCGGGTAATTTGTATATTCAGACAGGTCTGGAACTTAGTTTGAAAGGGGCTAAAGAGACTTATTCGGATGAATATGAAAAATTAAAATTCACAGCTAATCCACTTTATTTGCAAATTCCCATACATCTGGGTTACCAGATCGGAGTAGCTGATGATATTAGTGTAAATATTCATGCAGGTCCTTATTTAGCGTTCGGTATAGGCGGTAAATGGAAATTTTCTTACGAAGATAAAAGTAATTCCGGATATGATTTTGACGAGGATGAGAGCTGGAACTTTTTTGGGAGCGAAGACGAGGACGGCTGTAAAGCAGTTGATTTCGGATTGGGATTTGGCATTGATCTTGATTTAAGTTCATTTCGTATCGGTTTAGGATGTGATGCCGGTCTGGTTAATATTGACAGAGATAAGGATAATCCATTGAAAAATCGTAATTTCTACCTAAGCTTAGGATATAAATTTTAATCTGCATAAATTTTTTTAATGTCTTACTATGAATGGAAATATGATAGATGTAAAGAAAATCATACTTCTGGTTATTACTGTTGGCTTTGCCTCCACTCCGGTTATGTCGCAAAAGAATAAATTTGATTATTCTTTAATAGCTGTACCGGAAGAGGGGGGTGCTAACTTTCTGAAAATAACCAGTGATGATGACCGTGTGGCTGCTCCGTATGTTAAAGAGGCAGCTCTGAGTTTGGGAAAGTTAACTAAAGCTGTGATGGATTGGTGGATCAATCCCATGATTGCTCTTTCGCCGGATGGAGCCAAACTGGCTTATATAAACGATAAAAATAAGATGCAGAACATCATGGTGAAGAATGCGGCAGAAGGAGGTGTTTCTGTTCAGAGAACATTCCGTAGCAATATTACGGATTTTACCTGGTCGGAAGATGGATCAACTCTTTGTTTTACAGAATTGAGAAACAACAAATTCGGAGTATATCTTGTGAATGCACAGGAAGGTGCAGTTGTTCAGCAAATATCTACCTCGAATGAAAGTGATTTTGCCGGCGTATTATCTCCTGACGGAAATATAATTTATTTCCATAGAGGGGAAGGATATTCCAATTATAGTTTATGGAGCTTTGACAGGGAAACGAAATTGTTTTCGAATTATTCAAGAGGTATGACCCCCTGTTTGATCCCCGGAGAAGAACATGCGTTTTATTGTACCAGGTATACGGATAAGAAAGAGTGCGAAATCTGGAAAGTAAATTATGAGACCGGTGTGGAAGAAATAATTCTTGCTCAGGAAGGCCGGAGTTTCACCTCTCCCCGTCTTTCACCGGACGGACAATGGTTGTTGGTTACAGGCAACAGTATTTCGGAAAGAGGAAAAAAGCAGAATACAGACCTGTTTGTTATCAGAACGGATGGTACCGATTTTACCCAACTGACCTATCATCCGGGGAATGATATTTCAGGAATCTGGTCGGCCGATGGGAAAAGCATCTATTTTCTTTCCCAGAGAGGGAGTGCCCAAAGGAAATATAATGTATGGAAAATGGATTTTAACTTATAACAATCGTATGATATGAAATTAAATAAAATCAGAATTTTTATTGTTGTTTTTTATGTGTTTTGGCTCCTGTATTACAGTCATGTGGAGATGATGAAGAGAAAATAACAGTCAATAATTTAACCGGAACCTGGCAGCTAATTCTTGACGAAGGATATGAAACGTTATATAATGGAGAAAGAGAAAGCTGGAAGTATGACAGTGAGGAAAATGAATATTATCTGATTTTGGATGAAGATGGTGAGGGTTATGTAATGATAAGAGGAAAAGTAAGTGAACAGTTTGAGTGGGAAGTAAAAAAAAATCAAAACTGTATTTCCTGTATGATGGATATAAAGGTTATGAAGAGATTTATACAGTTGCCAGTCTTACTCCTACAACTTTAATTCTGGAAGAAAAAGGTACTGACGAAGAGGGCCCTTATTACTATAAAGAAACTTACCGGAGAGCGAATATCTATGAAGATTAGAATTTTGTAAGTTATTAGAATTAGTTAGTTACATGTATGATACCTGCCGGCCTTTTGGCCGGTCAGGTATTGTGTTTTATTTAATCTTTGTCTTTACCGGAGTTTCGCATCCGCCATTCGGTAGGTGTGATTTAAGTGTGAACGAAGTGTTTAAACATTGGTTCCTTATTGGCTGTTTATCCTGTAAATAGTAAATTGAAAAAGATATGAAATCAGATAAAAACATCTATGGATACGATGGGAATGTGCCTATGAATCCGGAAGAAGAGGAAAAGATGAAAGAAAGATACCCCGTGCAACCTTCTGGTGAAGATATTGAAACAGAACATGTAGAGGATATAAAAACTGAAGTAGACGAATTGGGTGTAGGGGAAGATACGAGGGAGAGAGGGTGAACCCCCTCCGCCCCCTGAAGGGGGGACTAATATGAGAGAGGTAAGTTAATTAATTGTCAATTGACAACCCGCAATTGACAATTAATAACTACTTTTGCGTCTTAATAATCAAACAGATAAATAGACGAAAGAATATGTTGACGCTTAAGGTTATAACAGAAAATACGGATGAAGTAATCCGTAGATTAGCTAAAAAACATTTTGATGCCAAAGAGATCATTGCACAGGTGATCGAATTAGATAAAACCCGGAAAAGTACTCAACAACAGTTGGATGCTAATCTGGCAGAATTGAACCGGATTTCAAAGTCCATCGGCCAGTTAATGAAGGAAGGGCGTAAAGAGGAAGCTGCCGGAGCCCGTGCCCGGGTTGCAGATTTGAAAGAGAACAGTAAAAAACTGGAAGAAGCGAAGAGTGCAGCCGAACAGCAAATTCATGATCTGTGGGTTCAGATTCCTAATATGCCTCACGATTCCGTACCGGAAGGAAAGGGTGCTGACGAGAATGTTTGTGAAAAAGAAGGCGGTGTGATTCCTCAATTGGGTGATAATGCTTTGCCTCACTGGGAACTGGCTAAAAAATATGATATTATAGATTTTGAACTGGGTGTGAAAATTACCGGTGCCGGTTTCCCTGTATATAAAGGGGCCGGAAGCCGTTTGCAACGTGCATTGATTAACTTTTTCCTGGATAGTGCCCGGGATGCCGGTTATCTGGAAATTCAACCTCCTTATGTAGTAAATGCCGCTTCGGGATATGGAACCGGACAGTTACCCGATAAAGAAGGTCAGATGTATCATGCTACTGCTGATGATCTGTATCTGATACCTACCGCGGAAGTTCCTGTTACCAATATTTACCGGGATGTAATTCTGGATGAAAAAGATCTGCCGGTTATGAATACGGCTTATTCCGCCTGTTTCCGCCGTGAGGCAGGTTCGTATGGTAAAGATGTACGGGGGTTGAACCGGTTGCACCAGTTTGATAAGGTGGAAATTGTGCGGATTGACAAACCGGAACATTCTTACCAATCTTTGCAGGAAATGGTTGATTATGTACAGTCGTTGCTCGAAAAACTGGAATTACCCTGGCGCATCCTCCGTTTGTGTGGTGGTGATATCAGTTTTACTTCGGCACTGACTTTCGATTTTGAAGTATATTCCGCTGCACAAAAACGGTGGCTGGAAGTAAGTTCCGTATCCAATTTTGAAAGTTTCCAGGCCAACCGCCTGAAATGCCGTTACCGGGATGCCGGTAAGAAAATTCAGTTGTGCCATACGCTGAATGGTAGTGCATTGGCATTGCCCCGTATCCTGGCTTCACTGCTCGAAAATAACCAGACTCCGGAAGGCATTCGTATACCGGCAGCTTTGGTACCGTATACCGGGTTTGATATGATCCGTTAAGAAAAGATAAACGCGGCTTGCAGGAGGCAATATGTTCCTGTAAGCTGCGTTTATCTATTTAGATGCCTTTTATCTGACTAAACACTAAACAAAAATAGAATCAATGAAAACGTCAACAGGTTTATTAGCCTTTTTATCCCTTTTATTATGGATGGGCTGTAGTGAGAAAAACACTTCGTTAGTTATGTCCAGCCGGGCAATTAGTATCCCTTTAGCAGGAAATGTATATGTAACACAAGGCTTTGAAGAGGCACGGATGAATACCCGTGGAATTGAACGATGGACGGGAGAGAATGCTGTGCTTTCTGTCTTTTTTAAACAAAGTGATCCGGGCGAACTTCTTCTTTTCCTGAAAGCAAGTGCTGAAAATGGAAGTGGTGTTATCCGGGTAAGTTGTCTGGGACAGGATTTTACAGTCCGGATTGACCAACCGGAAGAAACCGTGTATCCGGTAGGAAGAGTAACGGTTAAGCAACCGGGATATATTGCGGTGGAGTTGAAAGGGATTTCTAAGAGCGGCGAACAATATCCGTTTGTGACGGACTTATTGGTAGACGGTTCTGCCGCAGCTGAACCACTCTGGTATGTTCACGATTTTGAAACTTATTGGGGGCTTCGTGGGCCGTCTGTTCACCTGAAATACAGTATGCCGGAGGAAGATGTGGAATATTTTTATAATGAAATAACCGTTCCTGTGGGAGAAGATGTAATAGGCAGTTACTATATGGCCAATGGATTTGGAGAAGGGTATTGTGGCATTCAGGTAAACAGTGAAACCGAGCGCCGCATCCTGTTCTCTGTATGGAGTCCGTTTGTGACGGATAACCCGGATGAAATTCCGGAGGACGACCGTATCCGTTTACTGGACAAAGGCAAAGATGTGTATATTGGTGAGTTCGGAAATGAAGGTTCCGGCGGACAAAGTTATTGGGTGTATCCCTGGAAAGCCGGAGAAACGTATCGTTTTCTGACTCGTGTAAGACCAGACGGAAAAGGAAATACAGATTATCATGCCTGGTTTATGGAGCCGGGTAAGGAGGAGTGGCGCCTGATTGCCGGATTTAAACGGCCCAAAACGAATACCTGGTACACAGGGGCACATTCTTTCCTTGAAAATTTTATTCCCGGGCAGGGTTATATTACCCGTAAAGTGAATTTTGGGAACCAATGGGTATGAACCGTAAAAGGTGAATGGGTAGAGTTAACGGAAGCCATGTTTACATACGATGCAACCGCTGCCGCCCAACAGCGTATGGATTATGCCGGAGGATTAGACGGAGACCATTTTTTCCTGAAAAACTGTGGCTTCTTTAATGACAACACGGAGTATAAACGTGTATTTACCCGTCCCGCAAAAGGAGTTCCGCCGGGGATAATTCCTACGGAATAAGGTTTTGCATGAATTCGGACAGATTTACATCTCTGTCCAGATTCATTTTTTTTCGTAAACGGTATCGCATGATCTCTACTCCACGGACTGTTATATTCAGGAAAGGAGCTATTTCTTTGGTAGATAAGTTCATCTTCAGATAGGCACAGAGTACTTTATCGTTTTTAGAAAGCTGCGGATACCTTTGGCCTAATACTTTGAAAAAGTCCTGATGGGTCAAATCAAAATTGGATTTAAAGATTTCGAAATCGTCATCATGTTTTATATTGCTGTTGATCAGAGAGATCAAACGGGTTGTTTTCTGTTTTAAAACTCCCGGGTCTTTCTTTTCATCAATGGCTTTGGATATACTGGTTACATTCTTTTTCAGCTCCTCCAGGATTTCATTTTTCTGGTGTATATTCAGAATATATCCGGTTAGTTCCTGCGTTTTATATTGTAATTCTTTTTGCAGGTTTTCGTTCTGTAGTGTATAGATTTCCTGGTCTTTTAGTTTTTGTTCGGTTGCATGTTGTATTTTCTGCAGTTCCAGTTCCTCTTTTTTCTGAACTAATAGTTTTTTCTGTTTACTAAGTGTTTTTTATAGATTATAAATAAAGCGATAAAAAGTAAGGTTGTGTAACAGAGGTAAGCCCATGCCGATCTGTGCCAGGGAGGTAAGACCTCGAATGTGAGAGAAGCGGATTTATCAGAGGGTATTCCATCAGGAGAGAGTGTTTTTACCTCAAATGTATATGTGCCCTCCTGTAAGTTTGTATATTCTTTCCAGGTTCTGTTAGTTGGCATACTCCACCCGGTGTCTGCTCCTTTAAGTTGATATATATACATCATCCCGCCCTGATTCGTGAAATGAGTGCAGCCAAAATAAATATGGATAGAATTATTTTTAAAAGAGAGTGGGGAAGGAGTTAAACCATTATAGCTTATTGTACTATCCGTGCGGCTTATATCCAGCTTCCGGATAAATGCAGCCGGTGGTGCGGCAGGTGCCTGTTTTTTCAGGTCAAGCCGGGCAAAACCATTATTTATGGATACAATGACGGTACCGGTATCGATCACGCTGATATTGATATAATCTTCTATTAATAAATTCTGCATTCCCCATGTATATAGGGGTTTTGTATATCCATTCCGGGTATGTTCAAGCAGGTGAAGCTTTTTGTCGTATACAAACCAGATATTTTTATGTTTATCTATATGTATATAGTCATAATATTGCGGGCCTTTCAGAAGGGTTTCCAATTGTGTATAATGGCTGAAATTGTCTGTAATACGGCTATAGGTATAAATCCCGTTCTCCGCAGGTATAAAAAGGTTGTTTTCGATTTTCTGATAACAGGTGTTTGGTTTTATCCGAAGATTATCCGTGTCGTATTTTTTTATGTTTTTTACCTCTGTCAATTCTTTATTAAATTCTACTTTATGAATTTCGCCCCGGTCTGTTACCCAGAAATGATTAGGCACTTCATCTTCCATAAACCCTTTGGTGGAGTGGTAGAAATCACTTACCACATGCGAAAATACCCATTCTCCTTTTTCCTTTTTAAGGATTGTAAATCCGGAATAGGTGCCCGCGACCAGTTTCTCTTTATCACTTGAAAGAGGTTGTACTTCCCAGACACCACGTACCGGAATTTTGTAGGTTTGGGTGGGAGTGATAACCAGTATGCCGTTATCGCCGCAGCAGAAGAGACAGTTATCATATTCCAGCATAGACCATATCTGTCCTTCACCGTTTTTGACCTGTATATAGTTTTCCCCGGTGTCTACTTTATAAACACCCTGGTTGGTGCCAAAATAAAATTCATTGTTATACAGGGCCGAACAGTACCCGGTACCTATGGGTGATTCGTTGGAAAAAAGAGGTCGGACAGGATTGTTGAGATCTATATAGGCAAGCCCTTTATCCAGCCCTAACCATAAATTTTCATCCTTGTCGAAAAATGTGCATAAAGCGGTATTATTTTTCAGACCGTTCTTCAGGTTAAATGTTTCGGCGGCATTATTGTGTTCCGGGTCAAAAAGAAATATACCGTTTTGAACAGAGCCCAGAGCCAGTTTATTATGCACGATAGAAGCACAGAATAACTGGTTCGTATGTATAAAGTCATCTGCGACAGATTTTAATTTTTTTACTTCTTTATCTCCCACGATGTAAATACCATTCAGGGAGGTAATTACTAACAGTTGATCTTTATAAGGTAGTATTTGTATGATTTTATTTCCTGCCAGCGACCCGGTAACATCCAGATAAGTCAGTTCGTCGGATGCGTTTAGGTAATAAACTCCCTCCGGGGTTCCGATATAGATTGTATCCTTTATCAAGGCAGAGCAATCTATTTTTGTAAAAGAACTGATTGATTTCTCCGCCTGGTCGTCCTTAAATATCTGGATATAGTATTCATCTATAAAATAAATCCGCCCGTTTTTTACCTCTATATTCCATACTTCTCCCGCCCATTCCGGGATATTATCAGAGAGTGATTTATAGGTTAATATACCGTCCGGTCGCGGAGCAAAATAACCAAATTCGGAACTGCCGCCTGTATAAATTTTATCGCCGGTAACTTTAACAGAGCGTACGATCCGGTTATTGGCCGGGTAAAGATTCCAGTAAACACCATCGTATTCTAATAGGCCGTTGGTATTTGCGATATAGAGCCAGCCATTGGCCCCCTGATCTATCATCCAGTTTTGCTGTCCGGCCTGGTAAATTGTTTTATCGTAACTGGTTACTCTTCTCTCCCATGTTGCAGAAAAGGCAAACACCGGGATCATATAAAGGATAGCTATAATTGTACGCACTTTTCAATATTAGATAGCTGGTGAAACAATTAAAGGTTCGTTTATTTGTTGCAAATATATTGACTTTTATGAGATGACATCTTATTTCGCGGAAAATATTTATTTCTGTGATTTTAAAAGTAATACCAGATAATTTCCGGTATATATGATTTTTTTATACCTGATAGGTTATGGATTATTTTAAAGAACCTATATTTTAGGCGCCTCATTACCCCTTATTTTTATCTTATCCTGGTTGAAAAAATGAATACTTCAAGGTTTGTTATCAGCTTGTTTTATCATCCGGTTTGTAATCCGGCCTGATAAATTAGTTGTATTATGACTGATTATTTAATAAGATGTATTGCTGGTATCTCTTTGTAATATAGTTGCTTGTGTTGTGTATGATGTATTCCTGATGTAATTAAAACCATTGATTGTTTAGATTTTGTAGTAGTGAATTATTTCTGTTGGCAGTATCTATTGCCTTCTTTTGACCTCAGCTAACGATCGTGTTTTTCCGGACAAGGGGAAAACAGGACTCCGATGAAAGAGAGAATCAATATCATGAATTTTTAATCTTAAACATGTTAATGTTATGAAACAAAGAAATCAGTTTACTAACTCTGGAATAAAGAGAGCCCTTTTGTCTCTCCTGTTCCTTTTTCCTATGATTTTGTATGCTCAGACGAGCCAGGTCACAGTAGTTGTTACCGATGCTGTTACGGGAGAACCACTCATTGGTGTATCTGTTATTGAAAAAGGAACCATGAATGGCCTTGTTACCGATATAGACGGTAATTTCTCAATCAATGTACCGATGAATGCCATTCTAACCTTTAGCTATGTAGGATATAATGCACAGGATGTACTGGTTACATCTACCGTTTTGAATGTCCGCCTGAAAGAAAGTAGTCTGGATCTGGATGAAGTAGTGGTAGTAGGGTATGGTGTTCAGAAGAAAATTAATCTGACCGGTGCTGTTACTTCTATAAAAAGCGACGATTTGCTGAAAGCCAATTCTGCCAACGCCACGAATGCACTGGTAGGGCAAATGCCGGGTTTGATAGCCAAACAGGCTACCGGCGAACCGGGAAACGATAATTCCAGCCTGTATATAAGGGGTATCGCGACTTTCCAGGGTGGAACACAACCTACCTTTATTATTGACGGCATTGAACGTACACAGGATGACTTTGCCCGGATAGATGCCAATGAAATTGAGTCGGTAAACGTGTTGAAAGATGCTGCTTCGGCTGCTATCTTCGGTATGCGTGGTGCCAATGGGGTTATTGTGGTAACAACTAAAAGGGGAAAAGCGGCTAAGCCTTCTATCCGTTACTCCGGGAATGTATCTATTCAAAGCCCTACTTCCTTGCCGGAATTTGCAAACTCCTATGATTTTGCCCGTCTGGCTAACCAGTTCCAGGGTAAGGAGGTATATACTGCAGAGGAAATACAGAAATTCAAAGATGGAAGCGATCCCTTACGCTACCCGAATACCGATTGGTATGATGAAATGCTGACACAAAATGCCATACAGACCCAACACAATATCTCTGTTACAGGTGGAGGCAACGACCTTTCCTATTTCGTCAGTCTTGGATATATGGATCAGGGAGGACTCTGGGAAAACATCGATTATGAAAGATATAACCTCCGGAGTAACCTGGATGCCAAAATAACCTCTACAACCAAACTATCCGTAGATATATCAGGCCGGGTAGAGAACACCGACGGAGGTACGCAGGGTAGCGAAGGCATTTTCCAGCAGTTAATACGCAACACACCCAATTTACTGGCGAAGTTCCCTGACGGTAAGTTTGCATACCTTCACCCATGCACCCTAACATCCTGGCTTTGGCCGACCCCTCAAGCGGATATAACAAAAGACGCAATTTCTCCGTATTGACACGGTTGGAACTGGCGCAGGACCTTTCTATGCTTACACAGGGTTTAATGGTAAAAGGTATTCTGTCGTACGACCACCGTTCATACCGGAACAAAGCCTGGTCTACCTCACTTTATATCTACTCATTGGAAAACAATGGTGATTACACGCTGAAAGAACGTTCCAGCCCATCCTTGTCTACTTCCAACGGCGAAAGAAAAGCCCAGGAATACCAGGCGCAACTTACCTACGACAGAACATTCGGGCCTCATTCGGTTTCCGGTTTAGTGATGGCTATGGCACGCAAAGAAGATTATAATGAACTGTCGGGTGGCCGTAGCTCTTTTGACTCCGATCTGTTAGACCAGATGAATGCCGGTAACACCGCCAACCAGACACTGGGCGGATACGATTATAAAACAGCACGTATCAGTTACGTAGGACGTATTAATTATAACTATATGCAACGATACCTCGCAGAAGTAAATGTACGCCGCGACGGTTCCGAAAACTTTGCACCGGACAAACGGTGGGGTACCTTTGCCTCCTTCTTATTAGGTTGGGTTATCTCCGAAGAACAATTCTTTGAAAATCTGAAAGAAAGTGTGAACTTCCTGAAATTAAGAGGCTCATACGGCTCTTTGGGTAATGATAATATTGGTGGAGTGCCTTTCCCGTTCTATAGTCGTTTTGATTTGTATAGTACAGGAGAAGTGAATTCAGCCTGGAGACCTCATAACCTGGGTGATTATATATTCGGTGAAATTGTAACAAAAGGACTGGCTCCGGGTCCGATTGCCAATAAACTGGCAACCTGGGAAACAGCGAAGAAAAGCAATATCGCACTTGATTTTGGATTGTATAATAAGTTTACAATGTCTGTAGACCTGTTCCTTGAAAACCGTAGTAATATTTTAGCTCAACGTTCGGCAGAAGTGCCCGGTTCTTTTGGTGGAACTTTACCGTTGGAAAACATTGGTAAGGTACAAAACAAAGGGGTAGATATGATGGCCACCTTTAGCGACCGTATAGGGAAAGTACAATACTCGATAGGAGGTAATTTTACCTTTGCCCGCAATAAAATTGTAGAGATGGCGGAAGCTGCCGGCACCTCGGAGCATACCCGCAGAACAGGTCGTCCTATCGGTGGAATATACGGTTACAAAACCGATGGCATCTTCCAGTCGGTAGAAGAAATCGAAAAATCCCCGGAACAACAGATTGCCGGTGAAAATTACCAGGTACAGCCGGGAGACATTAAATACGTAGATGTAAATGGAGATAAAATAGTAAATGCGGATGATATGACTTACCTCGGAGTAGGCAATATACCGGAAATCATCTACGGTATCAATGGATCGGTATCATGGAACCGCTTTGATTTGAGCTTCCTTTTCCAGGGAGCAGCACGTACACAGGTTACACTAAGTGGTGGTGTAATAATGCCTTATTTCAATCAGGGAAATCTGCCCCAGTTATGGGTAACAGATAGCTGGAGCGAAACAAACCGGGACGCCCGCTACCCACGCCTGGTAGATACTACACACAATTTCCCCGGAGCTACTGTTGATGCCTATGTATACGATGCCTCCTACTTCCGCCTGAAAAACATTGAAATAGGATACAATATACCCACCCATATCCTTTCCAAAATCAGGATAGAAGCACTCCGTGTATATGTAAGCGGACAAAACCTGCTCACATTCAGCAGTGTTCCACAAATTGACCCGGAAAATACACACAGCCAGGGATGGACATACCCTCAGATGAAATCATTTAATTTCGGACTTAATTTACAGTTTTAATTATAAATCAATTCAAGCAACATGAAAACAATTATAAAATATATATTCCTACTTGCAGCCTCCCTCTCTTTTGCCTGTAGTGATATGCTGAATGTGGAACCTACCACTTTTGTCTCGGACGATGTAATATGGAAAGACAAAAAACTGCTCGACCAGTTTGTCTCCAACATATACGGTAACATGATCTGTGGCTTTAACCGGTGTACAGCCGGGCCCTGGCAGGGATGGTCCGAAGGCTGGGCCGGCAACATGGACACCTCTACCGATGATTTTGCAACTGTAGACGACACAGATATCTACCGGGTCATGCACAAAGGAACCATCACCTCTCAAAACTGTCCCTTTGTACTGGAATTATGGCTTATCAATTACCAGGTAATCCGTAAATGTAATATACTCATTGAGAATATTCAGACAGTAGAAGACAAAATACTTACACAAGAAGAAAAAGACCGTTACGAAGCAGAAGCACGTTTCCTGCGTGCGTTCTGTTACTTCGACCTGGCACGTACGTTTGGTAAGGCTCCTCTTATCACCCATGTGCAGGAACTAACTGACGACCTGTTAGTTGCACCTTCTTCTTTCAATGATATAATTGATTTTGTGGTCACCGAATGTGACACCTACGCCGGGAATCTGGAAAAAACGATGGAGGGCGATCTCGTAGGGCATGCCACTACCGGGGCGTTCCTTTCCCTTAAGTCACGCGCTTTATTGTATTATGCAAGTCCGCTGAATAACCCGTCCGGCGATTCAAAAAGATGGGAAGAAGCCGCTAAGGCTGCTAAAGATGTGATGGATTTAAATGTTTATGAACTTTATAGATCAGGCGAAAATCCTTATTATGATGTACAATTCGACAAATCAGCAGCCAACAAAGAATACATCTTCGAACGCCGCTTTGGATTTCCGGAAATTTCACATAATATCCACATGATGTGGAGTATCGATGCTACGGACGCAGGCTCATGGAATACATTATATCCCACCCAGAATTTGGTTGATGCCTACGAAACAACTAACGGCAAACTGATAACAGACCCGGCCAATGATATGTACAATTCGCAGAACCCGTATGAAAACCGTGATGCACGCTTCTATCAATCCATCATCTACAATGGTTCCTATTGGGAGGGTAACCTGATGTCTATGGTAACCAATACGGCAGACCCCACACAGAACGGAAGCTGTAAACCTGAAAAGTCAAAAGCCAAATGTGGCTATGGCCCTAAAAAGTTTATGGAAGAAATACCTACCTCTGTAAACCTATACGGGGAATACTCCCAATCCAACAACTGGCCCTACTTCCGTTACGCTGAAATCCTGCTCAACTATGCCGAAGCCCGCAACGAAGCCCTGGCACAACCCGATCAGTCGGTATACGATGCTATCAACGAAGTACGCGACCGTGCCGGACAACCTCCGTTACCTGACAACATGAACCAGGCAGATATGCGTGCACGGATCAAAAATGAACGTCGTGTAGAACTCCTGTTAGAAGAACACCGTGTATGGGATTTACGCCGCTGGAAAGACGGTGACCGCCTGAAAGACCCGATACGTGGAATAAACATTGAGACAACCGACGGCATCAACTTCACATACATAGAAGGAGTGGTAGAAGGGGATAGATCATTTAATGAAAACACCTACTTCCTGCCCATCCCCTACGACGAAGTACAAAAGAACCCATTATTAAAAGATTAATTTATAATAAAAATAATCAGTTCCCCGCTTTTGCGGGGAACTGATTAGGACAGGGAATACTAACTTTGTAAAATATAGAGATAAGAATGAAAAAAATTATTATAGGGATTGTTACATCCTGTATGATCTTCACAGCCTGTTCCGGAACTGCCCCAAAGAAAAGCCCGGAAACAGAACCTTCCGTTTTATTGCCGGGATATCAACTGGTGTGGGGGGATGAATTTGATTCGGCTGCACCGGGTACTGTTACCATGCCGGATGTGAGCAAATGGTGGTATGAAAAAGGCGGAGGCGGCTGGGGCAACAATGAGTTACAATACTATGTGCCCGGGATAGCAGAAGGTGATACACTGGCTTACATATCGGATGGAGTATTTCATATCAAAGCGAAGAAACTGGAAGAACCGGTAGAGGGTCATAAGTATGCTTCTATCCGTATCAATTCAACTCAAAGTTGGTTGTATGGTTATTTCGAGGCACGCCTGAAACTGCCGGAAGGATATGGTACATGGCCGGCATTCTGGATGTTGCCTGAAGATTTTAAAAACTGGCCGCTTGATGGCGAAATAGATATTATGGAACATGCCGGAAATGCTCCGGGTACGGTTCATATAACCGTACACACACAAGCAAATAACCACTCTAAAAACACCCAGATATCCAGTGTAACACATGTAGACGGAGCACAGAACGATTTCCATGTATATGGTCTGGAATGGACACCCGGTTTTATTAAAGGGTATATTGACGGAGAACATAAATATATATTTAATAATGACGGAAACGGTAACCAGGAAACATGGCCGTTTGATAAGCCGTTTTACATCAAACTGAATATGGCATTGGGTGGATTCTTTAGTGACCAACATACGGTAGATGAAACGATTTTACCTGCGGTATACGAAATAGATTACGTGCGGGTATATCAGAAGAAATAAGATCCGGAACTCTGAACTATTTATATAATAAGATGATTTATATGAAGATAAGAATAATTGTTTTGTCGGTTTTGATAAGTAGTATCCTGCCGGCTTATGCACAGATTGATGTGGAGAAAAAGATAGATGAACTTTTGTCAAAAATGACGCTGGAAGAGAAAGTCGGCCAGATGAACCAACTTAATTTTGATGCGCTCACAGATGATCTGGTGGGAAATCTTAAAGTTGGTAATGTCGGTTCACTGTTGAATGTTACCGATCCGGAAATGGTTAATCAGGTACAACGAATTGTAATGAATGAAAGTCGTGTGCCTATTCCGCTGATCATCGGACGGGATGTGATCCATGGATTTAAAACAATCTTTCCAATCCCTTTGGGACAGGCGGCATCTTTTAGTCCGGAAGTGGTAGAGGAGGGCGCACGTGTGGCAGCCGCAGAGGCCCGCTCAACTGGTGTTACCTGGACGTTTGCCCCGATGTTGGATATTTCCCGTGATGCCCGTTGGGGACGTATTGCAGAAAGTTTGGGAGAAGACCCTTATCTGACCGGTAAATTAGGTGCTGCAATGGTTAGAGGTTTTCAGGGCAGCGGTGATTTGGCAAGCCGGGATGCTATTGCTGCCTGTGTAAAACATTTTGTAGGCTACGGAGCTTCGGAAGGTGGACGGGATTATAACAGTACTAATATCCCTCCGCTTTTGATGCGGAATGTATATCTGCCTCCTTTTCACGAAACCATTAAGGCTGGCGCTGCTACGTTGATGACCTCTTTCAATGATAATGATGAAATACCTGCTTCGGGTAATGGATATATCCTGAAGAATATATTAAGGGATGAGTGGGATTTTGATGGTTTTGTAGTATCTGACTGGGCTTCTATGGGTGAAATGATAGCCCATGGTTTTGCAAAAGATGCCCGGCAGGTTGCTGAAATATCGGCAAATGCCGGTCTGGATATGGAGATGGTAAGCGGTGCATATATTGTACATCTGGCAGAGCTGGTATGCAGCGGAAAAGTACCGGAAGAGGCTGTTGATACGGCTGTCCGGAATATTTTGCGTATTAAATTCCGTCTGGGCTTATTTGAAAACCCTTATGTAGATACCTCCAAAGGTTCGGTTCTGTATGCAGACGAGCATTTAAAGTCTGCCCGGCAAGCCGCTGTAGAGTCTGCCATACTACTTAAAAATGAGAACATTTTACCTCTTAGTGAAAAAACAAAAATAGCAGTTATCGGACCCATGGCTGATGCGGCACATGACCAGTTAGGTACGTGGATTTTTGACGGAGATAAAAATTATACTGTAACTCCCGTTGGAGCGTTGAAAGATGAGTATAAACATATCAACTATGTATATGAGCCTGCTTTGGGTTATTCGCGCGATAAGAATAAGGCCAATTTTGAGAAAGCAAAAAATGCTGCTCAATCAGCAGATGTTGCAGTCGTATTTTTAGGAGAAGAATCTATTTTATCAGGTGAGGCACACTCTTTATCCAATATCAATCTGATAGGTGTACAATCCGAATTATTACAGGCAGTTAAAAGTGCCGGTAAGCCGGTTGTGCTGGTAATTATGGCTGGTAGGCCTTTAACTATAGAACGTGACCTGCCTTATGCGGATGCCGTATTGTATAATTTCCACCCCGGTACAATGGGTGGCCCTGCTATCTGGGATCTTCTTTTCGGAAAAGCAAATCCGAGTGGAAAACTTCCGGTTACTTTTGTACGCGAAGTAGGGCAGATTCCGATGTATTATAACCACAACAATACCGGGCGTCCGGCTCCTGATCAGGTAAGTATGCTGGATGATATAGAACAGGAAGCCGGCCAGACTTCGCTGGGGAATACCTCTTTCTATCTGGATTCGGGCAGAGATCCTTTATTCCCGTTCGGATACGGACTGTCATATACTCAGTTTGACTATTCGGATCTGGTATTATCTTCCAAAACAATTCCGGTAAATGGTTCGCTGAAAGTGAAAGCAACAGTAAAAAATACCGGAAAGACGGAAGGAACAGAAGTTGTTCAGTTATATATACAGGATGTTGTCGGTTCAATTGTACGTCCGGTCAGAGAGTTAAAAGGTTTTCAGCGTGTAACCTTAAAAGCAGGAGAATCCAAAACCGTTGAATTCACTTTAACACCGGATGAATTAGGTTTCTATGGGCGCGACCTGATTAAACGTGTTGAACCTGGAGACTTTAATGTATGGATCGGTGGAGACAGCAAAGCTTCCCTGAAAGGTTCATTTGTTGTTGAGTAAGAAGAGGAGCTAATAAAAGATAGCACCGTTTTTGTAAAAAGGGTGCATCCATTGATTAAAACGGGTGCACCCTTTCTACAAAAACGGTGCACCCTTTTGATGTATAGAACCGGTCTTACTTTCCTAACCTCTTTAGGCTTTTAACAATTCTTTCCCTACCTGCCGGAGGTCGGTACCGGAAACGTTCTGGAAGACGCTTAGCTCAAATTCCGGTATGACTGCCAGTACATGGTCGAAAACATCGGCCTGTAAACCTTCGTAAGTAACCCACTCTGTGTTTGTAATGAAGAAATAGAGTTCAATGGGTATCCCTTTTTCTGTGGGTTGCAGATGGCGTACCATGCAATAGAATTCCCGGTGTACATAAGGGTGGTTTTTCAGGTAATTAGCCAGATAGGCCCGGAATACTCCCAGGTTGGTTTGCCGGCGGCCATTTACCCATACAGATGAGTCAATATTATGGATTTCGTTATACTCTTTGAGTTCTTTTTCTTTTTCGTCAATATAATCTTTGATCAGGGAGATATGACGGAATTTCTTCAACATTTCCGGCGTACAGAATTTTACACTGTTCATATCTATGTAGACAGAGCGTTTTACCCGGCGGCCACCGGATTCGAACATACCCCGCCAGTTCTGGAACGAGTCCGTTACCAGTGCATAGGGTGGGATAGTAGTGATTGTTTTATCGAAGTTCCGCACTTTTACAGCATGCAGGGTTACATCAATAACCGACCCGTCTGCACCGTATTTATCCATCGTGATCCAGTCGCCGGGGCGTAGCATATCGTTAGCCGTTAATTGGATACCGGCTACAAATCCCATAAGGGTATCTTTAAATACGAGGGTAAGGATGGCAGCGGAAGCTCCTAATCCGGCAAATAGAGTAGTTGCCTTTTGATTCATCAACGTAGCAATGATCAGGATGGCTCCGATAAATATAATAGTAACCTGTATGATCTGTACAAATCCTTTCAGTGATTTGCTGCCATTGCTGTTTTTAATACTATATATCTCGTGTATCAGACTAAGGGACGAGTTAATGAAGCGGATAGAAACAGCGATGATGTATATTTTACAAAGCCGGAGCAGAAAATCCAAAATCTCATATTCTGATGCCGGGAAAGCCAGGGGTAGCAGTACATAGATCAATATAGCTGGGATGATATTCATCAGTTTGTTGATGATTTTCCGGTCTACAATCAGGTCGTCCCATACATTTTCTGTTTTTAACGCTAACCGTTTGAAGGCTCCCAGCAGAATGTTACGGCAAATGTAATCAACCAGAAAAGCGAGTGTTACGATGATTATCAGCATCACAATATTATCTACATGCGAGGTGGTATCGGAGATAAATCCCCAATCTACCATTCTATTACTAAACCAGTTTTGTATTGACTCCATAAGTAGTTAAATCTATTTGTCTATTGCAAATTTAAGAAAAATAGCGGCATCCTGCGAGGAAAAAACTATATTTGCGTAAGCAAAGGCTAAATAGGACAAAATACATGGATAAGGTATTTGGATGAAACGATTATTGATTATGACACTATTAACTATAAGTCCTGCATTGCTGGCACAGCAGGTACAAAAGAATCCGCAGGTAAAAGAACACAGGCTTAGCAATGGATTAACCGTTTGGCTTAATGAGGATCATACACAACCGAAAGTATTCGGCGCCGTACTTGTAAAAGCCGGTGCGAAGGATTCGCCCAACACTGGTATTGCTCATTATTTTGAACATATCATGTTTAAGGGAACGGATAAGATCGGTGCGGTAGATTACGAAGCCGAAAAGGTTTATCTGGATTCTATTGCTATAAAATATGACGAACTGGCTGCTACACAGGAGCCGAAAAAACGGCTTGAAATACAGAAAGAGATTAACGAATTGAGTATAAAGGCAGCCGATTATGTGATACCCAATGAGTTTAACCGGCTGATCTCCCGGTATGGCGGCACACAATTGAATGCGGGAACTTCGTATGATTATACCGTGTATATGAATACCTTTTCGCCGCAATATTTTGCGCAATGGGCCGAACTGAACAGCGAACGGCTGATTAATCCTGTTTTCCGTATGTTTCAGAGTGAACTGGAGACAGTATATGAGGAAAAAAATATGTATCATGACTTTATTGGGCGGGATGCCGTTGATAAACTAATGGAACGTTATTTTCTTCCTCACCCGTATGCATATCCGATTCTGGGAAGTACCGAGAACCTGAAGAATCCCCGCCTTACTGAAATGAAACGTTTCTTTGAGGAGTATTATGTAGCCTCTAACATGGGGCTGATATTAAGTGGCGATTTTGAGACGGATGAGGTATTGCCTATACTGGAAAAAACATTTTCTCGTGTCCGGCAGGGAGTCCCCCCCGTGAAGGAAAAGATCGAATTAAAACCTTTTGAAGGGGAGGAAAACTTCACCGTTAAATTTCCTATTCCGGTTGTAAATGTAGCCGGTTTGGGGTTTCGTGGTGTGCCGGCCAATCATCCGGATCAGATTGCACTTAATATTGTAATGGGGTTATTGAATAACTCTAATGGTACCGGCTATCTCGATAAGTTAATGGTAGATCGCAAACTGATGGCAGCTATGACTGTAAACGAGAACCTCAATGAGGCAGGTATTCTGGCAGTGATAGGCATTCCTAAACTTGTATTCCAGACCCGTGCCAAAGCAAAAGAACTGATATGGCATGAGATCAACCGGATCAAGAAGGGTGATTTTACAGATGAGATGTTTAATAGCCTGAAACTGGAACAGAAACGGAAATATGTTTCCCGTCTGGAAGATATTAATTCGCGGGCCGAAGCCATGGTAACTTTATTTTCGCAGGGAAAGCCCTGGGAAGAGTATATCCGGGAAATAGAGCGGATTGATGCCCTGACCAAAGAGGATATCATCCATATAGCGCAAAAATATTTTACAGAAAACTATTTATATGTAAATAAGAAGACCGGTAAATATGCGAAAGATAATTTGCCGAAGCCCAATTTTAAGCCGATTGTTCCCCGGAATATGGATGCTGTTTCCGGATACGCGTTGGAGTTAGAGAAACTGCCGGTCAAAGAGATTACTCCCCGTTTTCTGGATTTACAGAAAGATGCGGTAAAATACGACCTTTCTAAATATGCCCATTTATTTGTTACACCGAATCCGGTAAATGATATTTTCACACTCGATATCGCTTTTGGGATTGGTAAAATAGAGAAGCCAATTGTTACCCAACTGGCTGCCTATTTGCCCTTACTGGGAACGGATTCTTTATCGTTCGACCAGTTTCGGTGCAGTTTGCAGGCATTGGGCAGTACATTGGTTTTTGAAGCGCTGGATGATCGGTTTGTTCTGCATATCAGTGGTTTTGATGCCAACTTTGAGCAGACACTTCATTTGGTCTCTTCTTTTATGAAAGAGGTAAAAGCGGATGATAAAAAGAAGACCCAATTGATAGATGAGGAGAAGATTATGCGGAAAGCGTTTTATAAATCTACCGATAATCTGGCGTTTGCCTTGCTGGAGAAAGTGAAATACGGAAAGAAATCGCTATACCTGAATAAGTTATCTCTGGGCGAGATTAAAAAGTTAAAGGGAGAGGATTTTGTCAAAGAGTTTCGTGAAGTACAGAAATATGCCTGCGACTTTTATTACTGTGGAACCATCGCCGGCGGGAAAGTAGCAGAAATTTTAAAAGAACAGTTGCCTCTGGCACAGATCAAACGTGCTTCTTCGTCCCCTCTTTACCGGGATGTTCAATCATATGATAAGCCTGTTGTGTATGTTTATCATACATCGGATGCCACTCAAAGCATTATCTACGGATATGTGAAAGGTGATACGATCACGGAAGATGCAGACCGGTATGCTGCCCGCCTCTTCTCCGGTTATTTCGGGGGAGATATGTCTTCTTTAATGTTTCAGGAAATACGGGAGTTCCGTTCGTTTGCCTATCGAACCTCCGGACGCTATAAGTTACCGCCCAAAATTTATACGGATAAGACCGGCGAGATGACTACTCTATTATCTACTCAATCAGATAAAACAATAGACGCGCTGACTGTATTGGATTCATTGATCCGGAAGATGCCGGTAAAACCGGAACGTATCTCTGCGGTAAAACAGTCTATTGTAAACCATGCAGTCAACAATTATCCTACTTTCCGGAAAATACCGGAAAAGGTGGC
This sequence comes from Tannerellaceae bacterium, assembly GCA_021203545.1. Taxonomy (GTDB): domain Bacteria; phylum Bacteroidota; class Bacteroidia; order Bacteroidales; family Tannerellaceae; genus UBA4116. The sequence continues at coordinate 92,177 of JAJQAZ010000005.1, forward strand.
TACCCTGTTGGAAGAAGGATATACGGAAGATCCCAATAAACACCTGGTAGAGTTTATGGAACAGACATCTATGGAAGATATTGTTCGTTTCTACGATAAAAATGTAAGTAACCGCCCGGTTGTTTACATGATTGTAGGAAATACCAAAAAAATAGACCTGAAAAAACTGGCCGGATTCGGAAAAGTAGTGAAGGTAGGTAAAGAGGAAATTTATCATTGATCAGAGTAGTTAGTAGATAGTAGTTGGTAGTTAGTAGGAACTCATTTCATTCGTTTTCTTTTTTATTCTACTAAGTGAACACAGTGAACGTACTACTAACTACTTGCTACTAACTACCGGAGGAACGAAGTGACGACAGATGTACACCAAAGACGAATTAAAGCAACTAAAAAGAGAATTTTGGGAGAGTTTTGCTCTGTTTTGTGAGATACAGCCTTATCTGTGTGACCGTAAAAAGATGTGGGTTTTGTATAATACAAAGGTGAAAGGGGTAGAACTTAAGTTTGATGCCAACCGGAATGGGGCGTATGTCATTCTGGAAGTGAATCACCGCCGGGAAGAAGATCGTCTGGAAATGTATGAAAAACTTACCTGGTACAAAGAGGCTCTTGAAACTGATTTCCCGGATGGTTTGATCTGGGACGTTTGTTACGTACGGGAGACTGGAAATCAGGTATGCCGTGTTTATCTGGCAAAGGAAGATCTTGATATGCACCGCCAACAGGATTGGGGTGAGTTTTTCACCTTTATGGCAAGCAATATGTATTTACTTGAACACAATTTCCTTTCTATTGCAGATTATATTAAAGAATAGATCTTAGCTGACTCGGAACTCCAAATCGTAGCCTGGTCTTAGCCAATCTCTGGTTATTATCAGTCTGTTAGTTTAGGCACAGATTTAAATCTGCGCCAGCGAGACAGAGTATTAGCGGTAATTGCATAATCAATTATATAAAACAGCCTGTTTTTATGCGTTCCCGGATTAAGAACCTGTGTAAAAAACTCTTATGGTTCTTAAGTCCGTGAACGTTTCTTTTCTTTATTCTAAATTCATTTTGAAATAGTTGAACGTAGCAGGTATCGCCGGATTGTCCTGATGGATTAATCCGGGTCTGGCTACTCTGTCCCATCTTACTAAGGGAGATAGATTTCTGCCATTTTTATCGGAAGAGATCAGTTCCCATTTTTTACCATCCTGACTCCAGTAGAATGACGGGTATGTTCCTTCTCTGATCTCTATTTTAAGGGCAGGAGTTTTAGTATTCACAGTTGTTTCGAACAGGATTTCCTCTTTGCCGTCTTTTACCTCTTTTAATAGTAGCTTATCGTTCTGGTTTCCTAAAATAAATAGATTATCTGCATCCCCGTAAAAAGTCAATCCTTTTAAAGATGAATTTTCTCCTCCGATTTGTGTTTCGAAAGAGTAATCCGGGGTAACCGGACGAACACAGAAGGCTGTACCAGTGTTATTTTTCCCTTTAGGAATACCGGTGAGGTTGAGTTGTCCGTTTTCTGTTTTAACATCGATTGTAGAATAAGGATAATTCCATGTCCAATAATTTTCAATAGACGGACTATTGAAATCGTCTGTTATGGATGGAATGCCTTTTTGAATAGTTCCTTTAAAAGGTACATTCTGTACCAGTTTTACTTCATTGCCCGTTGTAAAGACCGGCCATTTGTCCTCGTTTATAATCAGCTCCTGTAGCATCCCCTGGCGTCCGGCATAGAATTTGGAACCTGTAAGGTAAGCATGATACAGGTAAAACTTACGTCCGTCGGGTGTAGTCGTAAAAGTACCGTGTCCACAGGATAGCACATCTTTTCCGTCTCCTTTCAAAATGGGATTTCCTGCATATTTTTCATAGGGTCCACGAAGGTTTTCCGAACGGGCTACATATACTTCGTAATCGCTTCCGGGGCCACAACAACTTTTTACGGAATAGATCATATAGTAATAATCACCTTCCTTAAACCAGTGCTGGCCTTCCATTCCGATATGCTCATCATCTCGCAGGAGGAAAAACGGTTCTCCATCGAGCCGTAAGCCGTCCGGCGAGAGTTTACAACCTAATAGTTCGATCGGACGATCATCCAGCCCGTATGCTTTCCAGGTAATATACAGGTCGCCTTTATCTTCCAGAATAAACGCATCAATTGCTTCTGTGCCCCATTCCACGACAGGGCCATAGTCTGTAAAATTGAAATTGGTATCATCGGCAACTGCTACTCCAATGTAGGAGACACCTGCTTTGTTGCGGGCTGTATAATATACATATATTTTATCGTTATGATAAAATAATTCAGGAGCCCAGAAAGAGGACAGTGTCCATTCCGGCTGCTCGTCAAAAATATGCCCGGTCTGTGTCCAGTTCACTAAATCATCCGATTCGTATAACGGATAATAGGGAGCCCATTCGGAAGAGGTTCCGGCGGCATACCATTTATTGTCTATACGAATAATGGTAGGATCAGCAAATTCTCCCGGAATAACAGGGTTCCGGAATGTGTTTTGCGCATTTACATAGGTCGACATAAAAAGAATGAGAAAGAAACACAATTTTAATTTCATGAGAATTGGATTAAGTTTAAATATGTTGCTAAAATAATAATTTATTTTCAGATATAGCTACCGCAACAAATGAGTCGGCACATCCGTAGTAGAGATACCATTTGTTTTGATGATATACAAGTCCTTCTATAAAGACAGTACCGGCCGGGTATTGTCCGCTTTTTTCAAAATCATCTGTGGGTTGAAGGAGGGGTTTGTCAAGACGGCTCATTACCCGGGTTGGATCTTTGGCATCGAAGAGTGCCTGACCGGCACAGTAAGCGTTAGCCGGATAGTTTATATCCCTGTTATCGCCTCCGTCATTTTTACCATTATAAAAGAGTAGTATTCCGTTTTTAGTCATGATTGCAGGAGGCCCGCACTCAGTCAGCGCACTGTCGAAATAACCTTTACGGGGCGAAAACAATTTCAGGAGTTTGCCCTCTTCGTCTACCAGCGGCTCCCAGTCTGTAAGGTTTTCTGATGTGGCAGCATAGATATGATGCTCACCCCAGTACATAAAATATTTCCCATTAAGTTTCGTAATCACCTGCCGGTCGCCGTCCATGCGGGTTACGATGGATGCCGCTTTCGAAGCCTCGTCAATAAATTTCCCGTCATATGCTTTGGCAAAGGCCGGTCCATGTTTGGTCCAGTTCACAAGGTCTTTGGAAGTGGCAACAGCCAGACGGGGTGTTTCGCGGTTCCATTGTGTGTAATGCATTATATAGGTTCCGTCTTCCGTCATAGCAACCCGTGGGTCCTCACATCCACCGGGAATTTCATAGGGAGCCTGCTCGTCGTGTGCAGGATATAATACAGGTGCAGGTTTACGTATAAGATCTACTCCATTGGGAGAAGAAGCGTATCCGATACGGGAAGTGCGTGAGCCGATTCCCTGAGCAGTATTATCTTCTGCCCGGTAAAGTACCACTATTTCGCCGTTGTAAATGGTTGCAGCCGGATTGAAAGTGTCACTTTCTTCCCAAGCTATGGGTTTGCCCTGCATGGGACAGTCGAAGAGGGTAGATTGTGGCGACAAAACCGGGTTTTTCCCAGCCGGACGTTCGAAGCCGGTGAGAGCCCATTCCGGAAATTCATGGGGTAAAGTGGGTTCTGTTTGCTTCTGATGGGTATAGCTGCATAACAGAAAGACCGGAAGCAGGAGTGCCAGGTTAAAATACTTTTTTCCATGATCTTATTTTATATTTGAGAATTAGAGGTTGAATGTAAATATTTTTTTTGGATGTACTATCTTTGTATAAACAAATCTATGAATATGGAGAAAAAACAACTGAACCATTGGTATGCCCTTTATACATCACCACGTGCAGAAAAACAGGTAGAAGAACGCCTGAAGAAAAAAGGGATAACCTGTTATTTGCCTATTCATCGTGCGCGGCGGGTATGGTCAGACCGGGTTAAGATTGTTGATATGCCTCTTTTTAATTCTTATATTTTTGTTCATTGTGCCGAAAATGAATTACGTGATCTCCTGAAAGTATATGGAGTCGTGCGTATTGTATATTATGATGGAAAACCTGCAATAGTCCGCCCCAAAGAAATAGAGGCTGTCCGGGAGTTTCTGGAACTGGCCGAAAACCAGACTTTGTGTGTGGGTGAGGAGGTTGAAATATTGACTGGCGCTATGAAAAGTGTATCAGGTAAAATTAAAAAGATAAAGAAAAACTACCTGGTTCTCTTTTTAGAGCAATTGGGAGCCATCGTAATGGTTAAAATAGAAGAGGTTGCTAAAGTAAAACGCCTTAAATAGCCTGTTTCTTTTTGTTCATATTCTACAATAGAGAAATCCGGATTTTATTATTCTGATCTTAAATACTGTATTAAAACTATGTGTTCTATCCAATTACATTTCAGACCATCGGTTCGTAGGGGACGAACCGGTGGAAAGCTGTTTTTCAGATTGATTTATAATCGTCGGTCGGGAAATATAACATTGCCTTATAGCATTGACGTATCCGAATGGGATGCGGAAAATCACCAATTGTTATTAAAGGGCAATTCTCCTGAACGCCTTTATTTTTTAAAGGAATTGCAGCTTACTTTATCCCGGGAGAAAGATGCGTTTCGAATGTTTGTCGCTAGTTTTGAAGGGAAAAATATCCATGTACGGGATATTATATCAGCTTATCGCAGCCGGTTTTCCCCGAAGGGATTAACCTCTTTAGTGGATTCTCTGACCCGGGAGTTAATTCAGGAAAACCGGGAGCGGACAGCCCGTGCCTACCGGACAGCATGGCGGCGTTTGCTTCTGTACTGTGGAAAAAAAGACCTGTCCTCCCGGGATTTTTCGGATGGATTTATAAAAGGTTTTGAACGTTTATTGCAGGCTGAAAAATGCTCTTTAAACACCATCTCTTTTTATATGAGGAATCTGCGGGCTATCTATAATAAAGGAAAAGAAAAAGGTTTTTTTCCACAGGATGTATCTCATCCTTTCCGGAATGTTTATACGAAAGTTGCACCAACCCGCAAACGCGCTTTAAGTAAAGAAGAGATTAGTCGATTGAACAATTTGAATGATGATCTTTTTTATCAGTTACCAACCGGAGAGAAAGATGCCCTTCATCTGTTTTTGTTTTCTTTTCATGCGTGTGGAATGTCGTTTGTAGACCTGGCTTACCTGCGTAAATCAGATATCCGGGGAAATACACTTAGTTACTACCGGAAAAAGACGGGCCGGCTTATACAGATGAAATTATCAGAAGGTATGAAGCGCTCCATAAACTATTTCAGTTTGCGAACGAAACATTCACCTTATGTATTTCCGGTTATTCAAAACAAAAGTTCATCACTATATGCTCAATATTGCCGGGGACTACGAATACAAAATCAACGTTTGAAGTCTATCAAAGATAAATTCAGAATTAAAAGAGACCTGTCTACCCATATGGCCCGGCATTCGTGGGCAACGATAGCCCGCTCCGAATCGGTTTCGGTCGATATAATCAGTGAAGCCTTAGGGCATAGTTTCGTCTCAACTACTTATATCTATCTGGATTCGTTTGGCTCTAATGTCATAGGGCTGGCTAACCAGAAAGTGAGTCAGGCAGTTAGCCGGTTTTCAAGCATATAGATATATAGTTTTGTAATTCATAGAGTAAAAATAAGAATATTTGTGTACATTTGCACTATATGATGATAAATGAATATATGATTCCGTCACTTGTAAAGTGACAGAACATAGAAAAACCGGGACTATGTTCCAGTATAAGAGAACTATAAAATTTTACTTTTTTCTATTTCTGATCGCGGCTGGTGAAGCTCCCAGATGTTTTCTACAAAAATCCCCTAAATTAGATATGTTCGCAAAGCCAAATTCTTCAGCAATCAACTTAATGGGTTTAGAGGTTTCGTAATATATCTCTTTATATATTTTATCTATCTTTTGTTGAAGCATCCATCTATAAGGTGATATACCAAATACTTTGTGGAATTGTTTATTAAAGCCGGAAAAACTGTAGTTAGATAGTTGTGCCAGTTCTTCCGCAGTTTTTACATTTGCATGGTTTGATAGAACAAATGATGCGAACGAACATTCTTTTGTACATACCGGAGAAAAGAATGTTTCTAAAATATCTTTTGAATAAGAGTTTTTCAGATTATAAAATAGTTCTAATGTTTTAAGTCCGGCAAGAACCGGGTCAATAATTCCCCCCTTCATATACAATTTAAGTCCTTCTACAGTTCGTAACATATGTCTCTCTATAGGCAGAGGATAAAATAACCGGACCCGGTCAGGTTCTAAATAAAAAGATTTACTAATAAAAAATACGTAAAGTGCTGAAATATTTGGTATTTGAAGAATAATAGTCTCTGTGTTCCCCGGGCTGGTCAACTCACATACAATTCCCCGGGGCAATAAAAAAAATTGTCCTTCACTGATCATTTTCTCTTCTTCTCCTGCTAATTTGATAAAAAGATCATTAGCCATCACAAACACCAGAGCAGGGTATTTTAATGAAACCGGTTTTTCTTTTTTCAGAGAAAATGTTCTCAATTCAACATGGTAAGGAAGCTTACCTGATAATTGAAATTCATACATAAAGCTAAGAATATTAGGTGTTTAGAAAAAAGCTTACAATTAATCGATAATTACTATCTTTTTGCAATATTCATAACTTTTTCATTTTAAGAGTTTTAAAAGTAAAGTTGATGAATATTATCTTTTTATTATTTAAATAGTTTATTATAATTGTTTAAAAAAATAATATCCTGGTTTTATTTCTTTTATAAATCAGCACTATAAATGGTTTGTTTCCTATCTTCTGTCACTTTACAAGTGACGGAATCGTATATTTATTTATCATATAATATATTGCAACTATTAATTCTTCTCCTATTTAGTGGAAGTGATAACCTATATTTGATAGTAAGGTATCTGTTCCGGCGGTAGGTAATTATTACCGCCGGAACAGAGTTTTATATATTATGATTGTTTAAACAATCCCTTTGTTAGTCAACATACCTAACACACCGTACCCGAACGTCAGAGGTACCGGTAGATTTTGATCGTGAGGTGCTGCCACTAGCGGTGATGCGGTTAGCGTGGAAGTTTTGTGAACTGCTATTAGTGATGGTCATGTAATAGGCATCGGTGTCCACTGCACCGACAGGAATTCCCAGATAACCGCCCGTATTTAAATGAGTCCTGGCATTATACAAATTACCTGACAAAGGCAATGCCCATTTGCCCCGGCCTGTAACCGGATCATCCGGATCACCTTCCCAATAGGCTCCACAGCCGGTATATTCGGTAGGAATATAGCCGTTGAGGGTAGAGAAAGGGAATACTTCCGTTTGATAAGAAGGATCGATACCCGCCGCTTCAGCCCAGGTCCATCCGGTATATATTCCGGTTCCGGGAGTATACCCTCCGTTGGTGTATTCCAAATCGGTAGCCGCAAAATAAATGTAGACGGTACTGGGATTATACCTGAAGTTGGACCCCACTTGTTCAAATGTAGCGGCAAATTCTACCCAGCCGCCGGCTCCTCCGTTTTCATAGGGATTCCACCATTCGATATACCACTTCTCGTAATTGCGGGAGTCATGAGGAGGCATATCGAAGTTCTGGGAGATGTGCGTTACCAGGGTCCCGTTACCTTCCGGATGGGTCACGGTTGTTTGATAATAGAATGAATCGCCCGGCTCACCCCTCGTTATCCTGAACTGGCTTGCCGGCAAAAGAATACCGTTCCATTTTATCGCGAAATAATCGGTCGAATTAGGCAGATAAGGAGATGTAGAACTAAACCCTACCGCGGTGCCTTCATTCCCATTGTCGGAAGCGGCGCGCCCGTAATATACCTGCCGCGTGCTAATTCCGGAAAGATTGAAAATATTATGCCGCACTTCCGATATCAGGCAGATATCAGGATTATCGACCAGATAGACTTTAAAATATTCAATTATGGGATAGTAACCGCCGTTGTCGGCTGTGGCGCGCACCGTGACGGTAGTGGCATTTGTAGGCGTAACGGTAAAATGGCTTGAAGATGACGGTTCGCCGTTGGCATCACACATATATGCAGCGATGACCGGAGCAGTATTTCCCATGTATTCAGCCTTATAGGTGTTGGTAGCCGCGCTATTTGCCAGATGGTTGGTAATCGTGACCTTGTTGTTTACAGATGCCAGGTAACCTACATCATTGTAGCAGAAAGCCTGATACTGGGTCGTGGCATTGGAAGGGAAGAACTCATAACTCAATCCGAGCGGTAAATTATTTTCCGCATCTTGAAGGGTCATATATCCCTCGCGGTGTACTTCCGTGATATTAAAGGTATAAGAATAATTGCGCATCAGGTCCACCGGATCTCTGTCTTGTCCGGTTACAAAATCCAGCCGGTAATACGTTTCAGTCGTATTGGTAGGGTCGTTTCCAAGGTAAATACCTTTGATAATCACATACGGCCGGTCGGTTTCTGCGGTTGTCGCGTTATTGTAGGTTTCCGGCACATAGATGGAACTGAGGCTGCCATGCTGTCCGTCAGCAACTGTCCTTTCTACATTCAGCGTGGTAGTACCTGAAACTGTCGGATTTATAACATATCCATCACCGGCGATATTTGTTTGGGCAGGAATTACAAGCGCGCTGCTGTTTACGCCACAAACCGCTACTTGTGTCAATTTGAAATCTGCCAGTCCGGTGGCTGTTCCATTGGATTGTAGATTTACTCCCACATCTATTTTAGCTAAGGAACGTAGCATTTGTATAGCATTGTTGCCTGTAAAGTCGAGTGTCGTAGAGATCGTCACGTCCCAGGATTCTCCCCACATCGGAAAGCGGAACGAGGTTGCCGGTTCGGTGGTCTGTATAGAAGTAATGTTGGTTGTCAAAACAGATTCAAACGCGGAATAAGTCATGCCTGTAGTTATACTGCCTCCGGCGGCCGGCAATATTTCATTTTCGACATTGGCAAGGAATACTAATTTGTGCTGTGAGGTGGGGGTGGCTACCGCCTCCAGTGTTACTGTTCCTATGGTGGTATTTGCCGATGTAGTGATTGAAGCTTTGATCCAATGATCCAATACACCTCCGGATTCAAAGACAAATATATACACATCGTCTATCGCACTTTCGTTGGTGAGTGTCGGTGTTGCCCGTGTCGCTTCCGCGGCATCGGGAACAGAGAACTCGAACAAGATACTTTGCCCGTTATTTTTTCCTATTGACTCTATCGCTTCTTCGGCACATCCGCTTACAAGAATAAGTGTTGTCGCCAACAATAATTGAATGTTCCGTATTATTAATCCATTTCTCATACTATAAACTTACTTTTAAACGGCAACGCCCGCTGCTAAAAGACTGATTTGAACAATTGCTGTCAGATTTCCTGCCGTGATATGAATGTAAACCGTATCTGATGATGTATGGCTGGGATCGCGGGTCAGAACAACATTTGTATCCCCCGCTGTACCCAGATACTGTGAAAGAGTAAGTGAAGTATCCGGTGCTATAACAGATGTAGCATCTGATGAAAGTTCAGCTGTCCATCCTCCCTTATAATTGGTAGTTATTGTCAATGTTACGGGGGCAGAATTATTCGCCAGCGTGAAAGAACTTTGGCTTAACGTAAGCCTGTAAACGGGTCCTACATTTAGGCTCTCATCAAGGGCTGTCTTCCAGTTCATTACATCCAATGTTAGATCTATATTCAAATTAAGCATACCGTTTACGGTCAGATAGTGGTTTCCTGGCAGATTATAACAGTGGTCTCCGTCGGAGCAGTTGTTCAGCGGCCCCAGTGCAGCGGTCTGGTCATTGGCTGTGTTATATTTTGCAGTCATCTGTACTCCCTGCGATTCATCGGTTTTATCCGGGAATATAGATTTGGGCAGAATAACCCGGGTCTTTTTCCATTCATAGGTATTTGTAGAATTATTGAGTATCATACCGGATGTATATCCTGTATCGCCGTCACTCAAATTTATATTCCGTGGTGTTATTTCGTAAGAACCGGTATTGTATTGGAGGGTTCCGCTTTTATCCTGTGACAGGATATATACTTTGTCTGGTATATTGTCAAATTGGAGTGCCTGGAAATCCTGTGCTACAGTAGCAAACTTAGTTTGCAGGGTTATATCTGCCCGTAGACCTAGCCGTTCGATCTCTACCTCCCAGGGGGTGGTTTGGTCGGCAGCTATGAATGTGATTCCATCTTCGCTCAAACCCTGTACCGCATCAATCTCTATGTTACGGTAAACGGATGCCATAGGAATATTTTGGATGGAGTTGAAGGCTGTGGAAGCAAATGAGGAACTTTCCAGTTGTGAGAGTTGCGAAGTGTTGTCCATTGCATCCAGTGACAGATGCAGGTTATTATCGCTCTTCTCGTTGGCGATAAAAATAATGTCGTATGTGCCGGCGTAAATTTGTATTTCAATGGGGTTACTGAAATTTGTGGTGAAATCGAAATATTTGTTCAGGTAAAGCTTTCCATCAGCACTACCGAATGCCATAACTCTGAATTCGGATACAATGTCATCGGGATCTGTAGTAAAATTCGGATCCGTTATCTGACCCGAAGCGAATGAGATGCCGACAAGTTCCTGTTCATTATTCCCTCCACTGTAATCGTCTTTTATGCATCCCGTCAGAACGCAGCATCCTAAGAGGAGGCCGTGCAGGTACACAGCGTATTTCTGTATGTAAGGTAATAATCTTCTCACTTCGTTACTTAATTATCCGTTGTTTACTATTTCCAGTCAACCGGGTTATTTAACCATTCCGGAACTTTAATCTGCACATACAGATCTTTAAATTCAATCACCACGTTTATGATTTCGCAATCTCCTTCTACAAGTAATAAGTCCAATTCGCGAAGCACATCATCCATGGATACACTGAAATTATAGGAGGCACCGGAAGTACGTGTTCCGGCTATATTTATTGTTACAGGACTTTCATTGTCAAAGTGTGGAACATAAAATTGGGCAAATCCCAAATATTCTTCTTCCACGGTTACTTCCCGGGCCTTTTTATGGTAAACGACTTTTTCTTCGCCGTGGTTCAGGAAACAGTCGTATAGTTCAATCAGATTGTTAATAGATACATGCATTTCTGGAGTTCTTCCATCGGCAATTTCAGGAAATCCGCGCAGAAAGACATTGACTGTACGGTGTGCCCCCATATAGGAGACAGTGTGATAAGTAGTTCCGGCATTTAAAACCTCTACAGTATAAAGAGCCGGGTTGTCCGGAACATCCAGATGTCTTTGCGACTGCGAACGCAGATCCGGTGCATAATGAAGCGGATCACACGATTCTGTGCTAAGGGTATGATAAATGTAAGTATGTTCAAGATCCAGGCCTTCAAGGAGGGTATTGCGGCCTAAGCGGTCTGTTACGTCATTGGCCCAACTGATGATGTAATAGGTACCCGGATCAACTTTTACTGTTTTGCTTCTATCGGTATTATTAACAACTTCATCAGCATTGAGCCATTGATAGATTTGGTGATTTTCATCATAGATTGCCACATCAATACTACTGATACGTTCGTTGAACACATCTTTGCCTTCCATGTCAAGGTATTCAAACAATAGAACCAGGGTATATTCTTCTCCGTCGGGACAGTCGTCCAGATCTTCTTTTACACATCCTGTACAGTATAGGAGTGCGAGTAGGAATAGTATACTGGTTTGTACTGTTTTCATTTTGCTTGTTTTTGAGTAACGAGGTGCTCTTAATTAAGGTTGAGAGCACGCAGATTGTGCAGAGTATGCAGAATCATGCAGATTTTTATTTTTGGTTGGTGGGGAATCCTATTTCCCCATCAACCATGATATTAAAGCCGTTTTGGGCTTTTTCTTTTTTTATTTCCAGTCAACAGCAATTACGTTCCATGGAGTAACTGATACTTCTACGTATACGGCCTCTTTGTCGTCTTCTTCGTATGGGTAGTCAGTCAGATCGTCTTCATCGAATATTATGTTTTGTAGTTCGTATACGTTACCTCCAAGAATGGGTTGATCTTTTTGGGTTCCTTTTGTGAGGTATCCTGTGATTGTGAGATAGGCTACTCCATTATTAGATCCTCCGGATGGTCCGTCAAGAGATACGTTTATTCTTGGAGAACCATTTATTTCTACACCGGTGAAATGAAGGATGATGTGAGGTACAGCTGTACCGTTTGCAAACACGTTGTATGCCCATGTTTCGTTGTCCGGTTCGTGTGATATGAGATTCGTAGATGCAGTCAGTACATCATCAAACAGATATTTTTTCCAGGCAGTCAGATATTTTCCGGGAGGTGTTGTTTCTTGTTGATAATTTTCACGATCTGCCAGTGTTGTTCCATTGTGAACGAGATCAAGTAAATCTGTTGTTCCTATTACTGACATTTTTGTATAGAAGTTGTTGATGTAGATTCCTTCAAGTTTGAATCCGTCGATGTCGCCTTCTGCTGTGATTTTATCAATTTCCATACGGGCGATGATGGGTTCAATACTGAATATTGCTTCTCTCTCTACTGTGATGTTTGGATAAGCATAAAATTTGGATTGAGTAGCAGGGGAAGCGGGTACGATGTTGCCGGCTCCATACAATGTTGCGTCTTCTACTCCAAAAGTATTTCTGCCATTCTGGTTTGTTTGAGAAAGAATGTCTTTTGTAATAGTTTCGATCTCTGTTAAAGTTGCATAGGTGTCAGTTATATCAAAATGATGGTTTCCTACTACGATTACTTTTTTTGCTGTTTCGGAAACATCGGTAAACAGATATCCTTCCTGTATCTGCGCGGGTGTTACAGCCCCCGCGGGTGAGTCGGCGATGATGGCCATGCGTAGTACGGCTTCATTGTCGTCAATAAAGAATAGTGCTCCTTCGGTGAATTCAGTCAGAGTTACTCCGTCTATTACCTGTTTGTCGACATCTGCTTTTGTTGATACAATGTCGAATTGGATCATCATGTTGAATGTTCCGTTACCGGTTTGTCCACCGTCTCCATCATTGTCTTTGTTGCAACCAGTCAAAGCAACGGCTGCCATTGCGATGAACATGAATAGATTTTTGATTTTCATAAATTTTGTAATTTAATTAGTAATGTGATTTGTTAATTTTTAAACTCTCTTTTTGTTATCGTTTATAGCGCTCGCGTATCCGCAAATCCTCACGCTTTTTGTTTAATTCTTCTATGTTATGGATTACTTCTTCTTCGGTATAGGCTGACCGCGGGAAGGAGGTAGCTATCCGGGCCTTGTTGAAGTAAATTTCTGCTTTGTCTATATCTTCTGTTAGCATGTAGTATACGCCGAGGTTGTTGTACGCCTCGGGAAAGTCTTCGTTTTGTTCGATTTTTTCGATAAACCGGGCAGCGGCTGGTGCATCACCTCCGGTCAGCAAACGGGCGGCAGCATTGTTGTTGGCTACCGGGTGGTCGGGGAAGAGCCGTATAATCGCATTGAAGATTAATATTCGTTCGGCGGAATCTTCCGGATAGTTATTATATAATAAAGTCAGTTCGTACAGATTCAGTTGTTCCGGATTCTTTTGCATAATTAGTTCTGATTCTTCCAGTGAGTATTCTTTGACCGTAAATTCTACTCTGTATTCTACCCTGCGGAGAGAGGGAAACATTTCATTAAGCATATACCGGAAAGGTCTTCCACCATCCAATCCCCGCAGACGGCTTTCGCGTGTATCCGGATCCGGTACGGTTTCTATTATTTCCAGTACACGATATTTACCGTTCATTTCACTTTCGTTAATCATACGGATCAGCCCTTCCCAGTCTTCAGGAACATTTTTAACTTCTATCAATTGGCTGGCAATTGAGAATTTACTTTGGATATATTGTTTTAATGCCAGCGAACGGTTATAGGATAATCTATCGTTGCTTGCCCAGCTTCCTTCGGGAGAGGCATACCCGGTGACATACAGTTTGGTTATTTCGAAGTCTGAATCCCCCCCCTCACTTGTGATAATACTTCGTTTATTTTGGCCAGTTCCTGCGGGTTGCGACGGAAGTTGGGCAGGATTTCTGATTTGCCCACCTGGAAGTCGAGGTAGGCCGATCCTTCGAGGTGGAGGGTTTTCGTTTCTTTTTCAGGGGTTATATAGTTGACTTTTACGTCGGGTTGGTAGGGGATATAAGTGTGTAGTTCTACCGGAGCCACGTTATCTAATATAAACCATTGCTCTACATCTGCACAGGAGGTTAATATTTGATTGATCCGTAGTGATGCGGTATCCATCCAGAATTCGTAGGGGGCTGTTAGGGTGTATTTGAATGTTATATCTTCTTTTCGTTTTTTGTCAATTTTATAGGCCGGGTAATGTGCCAGTAGAAAATGGTTCTGGAATTTTTCTTTTCGTCTGAATAGTTTGGCTTTTGTTTTCCCGTTAATGAGGGCACGGGGCATTTCCATGTAATAGGAGGAATCGGCTGTCATTAAAGTAGGCATAATTGTCCAGCTCTGGCAGTTGTTCATTGATTTGCCGTCGACATAGATGTCCATTTCGAGGTGCAGGCTGTCTCCCTGCTCCTGTAAAGTAATGGGATGGATTTGTACGCCTCCGGTGCGGTGTTGTGCGCTTCCGGACAGGGTTATTATTGTAAGAAGTAATATGTTTATGCAGAGATGTTTCATAACGGTTTTTACTTTTTAGACTTAAACAGATAGACTAATGATACTCCTATGCGGGTGGGACCAAAGTAATGTTTGTGTCCTTTTCCCAGATGTTCGCCACATTTATGGCATTCGTATTTGTCGAATCCGGTATAGGTGTATCCGAAACCGAACTGGGCTTCTATGTTCCAGTGTGACCCGAGATACCATTGGTGGCCGTAGCTGAATCCGCCTCCTACGGCATATCCCTGATAGCGATGCTTCTGTAACCCTTCGAATATTTCAAGGGGTAGTTTATGTCTCCTACATTATAGTACCCGTAATGGGCATGGAATCCGAAGAAGCTGCCTAAAAATTTTTCACAGGTCCACAGGCGCAGTTCGGGCTGTACCAGCCAGTGGCGGAGTTTTTTGTTGTCGCTGAAGCTGAATGGGTTGTATCCTCCGGTAATTTCGAGCGTAGTTTTCTTTCCTAACGCTGTTTCTACCGAAAGGTTGGGGGGTGGTTCCCCAGTACAATAAATTGGTTCTTATGGCAACTTCCTGGGCTTTTAGTCCGGTTGTTGTTATAAGGATCAATAGGAATACTATAAGGGTATAGTTCTTCATTTATTATCCTGCTTTATTCAGTATATTTATAACTACTGTATCCAAAAGTTGCCTTCCGGAAATATACTTTACCATTTTATTTAGTTCTCGTTAATCTAATCCGGTTATATACACACTATATGTTTCGGATAGGGCAAAGATATTTTCTTTGAAAACAAGAGGGGTACTATATTTTATCCCGAACATACTACATGTCGTTCTTTTTGTTATTTCCGCTTTATATGCCTGGAAATGATTGTAGAGTTTCCTGTGTTCAAACAGATAAGCAGCAGGAAACAGCCTCCGGGTATAAGGTGTACCGGATGCAGCAGGAGTAAAAGTGGTAAAAAACGGTTAATATATTGTCAGCAAAGAAGAATAAATAAAATCCAAATCCACATGCCGGCGTACAAGGTCAGCCAGTTTATCATACTGCTCCTCCTTAAAAGAAGCATAATCAAAAGTAACAGATTCAGCTGAACAGCTAAATCCTTTTGCCAGGTGATTCAGTACAACAGGATTATCCAGAATGCCGTGCATATAGGTACCCCAGCAACGTTCGCCGGCATAATATCCATCAGCCTGTCCGTCTGGTAAGAAAGCAACCGGACATGGTACGGTATCATTTTGCAGGTAAGATGTACCCATATGAATTTCGTATCCCTTGCAGGAATAATTACCATTCGCAGAAAGAAAAGAAAAAGAACGCTGCATGGTTGTCTTCTCATCCCCGATGACCGTACGCAGAGGCAACAAACCAAGACCATTAATATGGGGGAGATTGCCTTCCTGGTGGTCCGGATCTTCAATCTCCATACCCATCATCTGATACCCCCCCCACAAATACCTATTACTTTTTTACCCGCTTTATAATTGCGGACAATCGCTTCGGTTATTCTTTTGGATCGCAGATCCTTTAAATCCCCAATTGTATTCTTGGAGCCCGGAAGCAGGATAATATCCGCCCGGTCGATTTCATCAATAGATTGAGTATAATAAGGGTTAAACCGTTCATCTTTTTCCAATACATCAAAATCTGTAAAGTTAGACATCCGTTTTAGCAAAATAATGGCTACATTGATCTTTCCTTCCCGGTAACTGTTGTTTTTCATGTCCAGTGCCACCGAATCCTCCTCTTCAATTTGAATATCCCGGAAATAAGGGATTACCCCTACCACCGGGACTCCGGTTAACTCTTCAAGAAGCCGTTTCCCATCTTCAAACAAAGAAATATCCCCCCGGAACTTATTAATAATAATCCCTTTAACCAGCGCCCGTTCCTCCGGGTCAAGCAAAGCGATCGTACCATATACCGAACCGAACACCCCTCCCCGGTCGATATCCGCGATCAGGTAAGTAGCCGCGTTGGCATGCAATGCCATACGCATATTTGTAATATCACGCTGTTTGAGATTCAGTTCTGAGATACTTCCCGCCCCTTCCATAACAATAGGCGTATATTTTTGTGCCAGACGGTCAAAAGCGCCGGTAACCTCCCTGAATAACATCTCTTTCCGGAGCTCACCACCGAAATAGTCGCGGGCAGATATATTCCCTACCGGGCGTCCATGCAATATGACCTGCGAACCCATATCCGTAGTAGGTTTAAGCAGTACCGGGTTCATATCCGTATGAGGTGGCACACCACACGCTTCCGCCTGCACCACCTGCGCCCGCCCCATCTCGTCCCCTTCCGGCGTAGCATACGAATTGAGCGACATATTCTGTGCCTTAAACGGAGCCGGGGTATAGCCATCCTGTTTAAAAATCCGGCAAAAAGCCGCATTAATAACACTCTTCCCCGCATCCGAACAGGTACCCACAAACATAATAGGACAAAGACGTTTTTGCATATAAAGAGTTCAAATGAATTCAAAGAAATAGTAAAGATAAATTGTCAATTATTACCTGATTCCTTTCCGGTTGAGTGCTGCCCGGTACCGTTCCGCGTTGCGGTTATGCTCAGCCAACGTAACAGCGAAATTATGCCGTCCGAAAAAATCTTCTTTCGCACACATATAAATATAATTATGCTGTGTATAATTCAGTACCGCATCCATGGCTCTTACGGAAGGCATCCGTAGGGGGCCGGGAGGCAATCCGGCATATTTGTAAGTATTGTAAGGCGAATCTATCTCTAAGTGTTGATATAGGATACGTTTTAACCCAAAATCGCCCACGGCAAACTTCACAGTCGGGTCGGCCTGTAATAACATCCCCCTGTGCAGGCGGTTGATATAAAGACCGGCCACAACCGGGTATTCATCGGGTGCTGCCGTCTCTTCCTCCACGATCGAAGCCAATGTAGCCACCTCAACCGGAGTAAGTCCTATGGCAGCAGCTTTCCGTTTCCGTTCCTCTGTCCAGAAGGCATCATACTCTTTTTTCATCCGTTCTATAAACCGTTCCGGCGAGATATTCCAGTACACTTCGTATGTATTGGGAATAAACAGGGCAGAAACCGTTTCCGGGGTAAAACCTAACGGTTTCAGATAAGCCGGGTCTTTCAGGTAAGCCAGCAGGTCTTCTTTGGAAAACATCAACTGATCATCCAACCGTTCAGACAGATCATCTATAAAACGTATATTATTAAATGTAATACGGGTCGGGGTTTGGTGTCCGCTGCGCAGACGTTTAACCAGATCCAGATGGCTCATTCCCGGATCAACCGCATACCGTCCTACTTTCATATTTTCGGGGTATTTCAGCTTTTCGGCCAGTAGCTCAAATATTCCCACATGTTCCATACGGGCAGAATCTTTTAGTTGCCGGATCAGATCCTCAAAATCTTTCCTTTCATCTACATATACATAGACCGTTTCCGGAATATCAAAATCCTTAGCATACATCAAGCGGTATCCCCAAATAGCGATCCCTATCCCTATAATAAGCACTATCCCGGCCATCATACCGATAACAGAACGCTTTGATAAATTTTGTACTCCCATATTTGTTCAAAATCAATTACATATCTTTAAAGGGAACAAAAGTAATATCTTTTTTGATTAAAAATATCCCTGAAACCTTTGTATATTCAGAAATATACTCCTATCTTTGCCTCGCATTTCAAAGGAAATGTCCTTGCAAAAGGGGAAGGAAGTGTGGGTGAGTGGCTGAAACCACCAGTTTGCTAAACTGACGATCGGGCAACCGATCCGCGAGTTCGAATCTCGCCGCTTCCGCTGAAATAGATAGAAAAAAGAAGCAAAGTCCTGTAAATGTTACATTTACGGGACTTTCTTTTTTTACACAAGTAGTAAAAAAGTGCTATTTGAAGCACTTTTTAGGTGGCTTATCCGGTGCCATTTTTGGGGAAATAATTTTTACCACTAAATAAATGAAGCACTAATGGTAAGGTTTTTTACATGCTGGATTTGCACTTTAACTTTTACCGGTTAGTTTTTTCTGGCTGTTTATCCATTGTGCGGTTTCGGTTGTGTTACGTACTCCCGGTTAAATACGTATGAATGATAAATTTGTCACATTATTGATTGTTTCTATTTTGTTTAGGTTTAGCTAAATTCATTATCTTTTGTACAAATTCTGTTTTTGCATCGGTATAACCATCTCTGTTGTACTCAAATTTATCTTTCAATGTCAATTTTAATTCGCCATATTCTTTCGCTGCTTCGGGATGGCCGATCAGATAATCCCTGAAACGTATTTCGTTCCAATCGCCTGAATACCGCACATGTATATGGTAGACAGGAGGCTGGAATCCTTGCGGTGTGTAGCCTTTCATAAACATCATGTGGGGTGCGGGATTTTTTGGCTGTGGTTCATAAATATAACCGATAGACTCCATTTGTTGAATCAGTTTTTCCTTGTCGGTATTTTCATCTATTTCTACTAAAATATCAATGGTTGGTTTCGCCAACAGTGCTGGAATCGCTGTGCTACCTATGTGGTTTATCTTTATTATACTGTCAACATTCGATTCGATATTTTTGTGTTCTACTTCGAAATCATCTTTCCATCTGCTTTGGTGTTCGCTTAGAATGATAGGAAATAGTCGCCAAAGCTCTTCTTTAGTCATTGCAGATAGTGGTTTATAGAGCTGTTTACTCATCTTGTAATTAGTCAGAGATAGTTGATTCGCTTTCCGCTTTTGTTCTTCATCCACCTGAAAGCCGTGTTTTTCGAAGAATGGTTTTGCTGTGATGCTCACTTCCGATGTTAATTTTTCCGCACCTTTTTCTTTTGCATATTTTTCCAGTGCATTATAAAGCAGTGTAGCGATTCCATGGTGTTGGAAATCTTTATGCACAAAGAGGGTATGGATGTATCCTGTGCTGCTCACGGAGGCAAAACCGACTATTTTCTCTTCCTCATTTTTAGCGACAATGTAATGTTGTTCTGTAAATGACTGACGCAGGTTTGCCGTATCGTTACCACAGGAAGCCCAATCTTCCACTTCTTCTCTGGAATAGTCTTTTCGATTGACTGATAGAATTGTGTTTTTATAGAGTTCTGCCAGTTCGGGAATATCTGCAACCGTTGCGGGGTGAATATGGAACATAGGATTTAAATTTATTTATTGGAGAAACTATATTGATGTTATAGTTTCCAAAAAGGATTGTAGGCCACTTCAAAGATATATCCGTCCGGGTCGGCAAAATATCCGCTGTATCCTCCCCATGATGCTTTTTGAGGTGGCTTAACGATTGTTCCTCCCAGGGTTTCTACCCGGGCCATGATTTCAGCTACTTCTTCTTCGCTGTGGGTGTTATGGGCTATGGTGATACCGGAAAAGCGGGAGGGTTCATGTGAGATTGTTACGTCTTCTGCCAGTTCTTTGATGGGGAATAAAGCCAGTGTAATCCCCGGCATGTCGAAAGCGATCATCTCTCCGGTACTTTTCTCCGAACGTTTCCAACCCAATCCTTTTTCATAAAACTTTATTGAACGTTCAAGGTCTGCTACTCCCAGTGTAATTAGTGTAATGCGTTGTTCCATGGTGTTATTTATTTTCGGTCGTTTGTTTTTTGCATACGAATATTTGTTCCTCTGAATTGTCTTCAAATAGTTCTTCTTTGAATCCCCCGAATTTATGAATAATTTTAAAACTGTACATACTTAACTATCCATTTAATTCATGTTGAAAATATATTCTCATATCCGGATTCCGGATGGAGTAAAAAAGGTGGCCAGGAAGTTTCGTTCGAGCCATTTGTAGTTTACGCCTATGAGAGTGGTGGCGGTGGAAACGGTTTTAACCACCGGGTCAACGGACGTGAATACCGTACCGGATAAGTGGACACTGACAGCCAATAAATACGGCTATTGTGCCTGGTTGTGTGCATTCCCGGTTATATAATAGTATGAATAAACAATTTGAATTTTATTATGTCCTTATTTTTAATATCAGAGATTTTCTTACTTTTGTATAACCAGTGGAGGTCCACTGCAAACCCTCTGTTTTTACTTTAGTTACTATTTGGTAATAAAGGAAAATTTTCAGATTGTAACATACAGGGAATTAGAAAAATAAAATAAATAAGCATAGTCCTGTAAATGTAAGTTTACAGGACTTTCTTTTTTATCGGAGTTATTTATTAATAAAAGCAAAGATATGGAGTACCGGTTAAATAAATATATCAGTAGTTCGGGATTTTGTTCCCGTCGCGACGCTGACCGCTTTATAGAGGAAGGAAAAGTTACAGTAAACGGAAAACGGGCTTCTATAGGTATGCGTGTACTTCCCGGGCAAAAAGTAAAAGTAAACGGACAACTTATTGTCAATAAAGTAGAACCCGTATACATCGCCTTTAATAAACCGGTCGGGGTAGTAAGTACGACCGATCCACAGGATAAAGACAATATCGTGAGTTTTATCAGTCACGAGCAGCGCATATTTCCTATCGGACGGCTGGATAAAGATTCACAGGGATTGATCCTCCTGACCAACGACGGAGATATCGTAAACAAAATATTAAGGGCAGGTAATAATCATAAAAAAGAGTATCTGGTCAAAGTAAATAAACCCATCACCAAAGAATTTCTTACCCGTATGGCAGAAGGTGTGCCAATTCTCGACAGGGTAACCCGCAGATGCGAGATCGAAGAAATCAATCCTTACATGTTCCGGATATCTCTCATACAAGGGCTCAACAGGCAAATCAGGCGCATGTGTGAGTATTTCGACTATGAAGTACTTAAACTGGAGCGTATTCAAATCATGAATATCAAACTCGGTAACCTGGGACAAGGCAATTGGCGTGACCTGACAGAAACAGAACTGAAAGGATTATTCGATATGCTCGAAGAGTCAGAAAAAACAGCAACCACAAAAAACATCCAACAGTAATAAACGTTTCAATAAGGCATTAGAAAAATCCGATCTAAAGAAAGATCACCGGAAAGCTACCAGTGTTTCGAAATTTACAAAAAAGTCCGATTCACCTAAAAAAACACCCACTATTCAAGCAGACGAACGAACCGGAAAAACAAAACCCCTGAAAAAAGGAAAACATTCCGGTGGTCCAAGAGTTGGAAAACAAAAAGCAATTACCGGTAAGCCTAAACGACACTCATCTGCCGGCAGGAAAAGATAACAAATTCTTTTCTGACAAAATGTTATTTTACATATTGTAAATTTAAAGGGGCGATAACTTGAGTATTCAGGCTACAGTACAGGAGTTGTTTCAAATTTTCGCTTCTTACGAAGTTAAGAAAATACACTTTGTTGCTCTTTAGCCATTCCGGCTGTCCTTTTGGAAGTATGAAAACTATTTTATCTGTAATGATCCGGAGGAAGATGTAAGTAAAAAAGAGATATAAAAGAAAAAAAGAAACTTCGGATACAATCACTAAAAAAGAGTAACCAGAGAGAAAATGATCCAAAATCAGTTATTTCTACTCTCTTTTCTTTCCTGTTTTATCTCTTTTTCCAAGCTGGAAAATGTCTCGTACGTGACATTGCCGTGCCACGTACGGGAGTTTACCCAATCATGTACATCAGTGTAGTAAATCTCGTACGCAACTTTGCAGACTCATGTACGTGACCTGGCAAAGTGATGTACATTATTGCCCAAAAGCCTGTACATCAGTAGGCAAAATGTTCTACGTTCGTTCAAAAATGACGCTACGTAAGAGGAAGAGAAACGTTGGAAAATCATATAAAAGTATACTAAAAGAAGAGTTTGGGGAATATCGAAAATTAGTAAATAATCCATTTTTCGATCAAAAAGTTATATTTTACCCGCCTTTCATGTTAGATTGTTTTTCTTATGCCCATATTTATCGGTGTCTTTGGTGACTAAAAACATTCGAAGATTTTGAGAATAAAACAAATCGTGAGGCGATTTGAATAAAAGAGTTTATTTTTACAACCCGAATATAAGATTGAGTACAAACCATTATTATCACATTTGTAAGATGAAAAAAGTCGCATTTATTTTTATTATTTTCTTATTCTCCTCTCTATTTCTGTTTTCGAAGAACAAAGAGGTACAACACCTCCAACTCCCTCCCGGAGCAACGCATGGGTATCTGATGAGTTACACTCTTGGGGGCGAAACAGGCCGGACAAACAGTTTTTTCCTTGCCGCCAGTCCGGACGGCAAAAATTTTACAGCCTTGAATAACGACAAGGCAATAGTCTATCCGTTAAAAGGGTCTAAAAGACTCCGTTATCCCCGCTTATTCAGGAAACCGGATGGTTCTTTCGGGTTGATTGCAGTCGATACTAATCAGGAAGGAATTTTTATTTATCATTCTCCTGATTTGATTGATTATGAGAATGAAGAATACCACCCATTGGACAGTGATGGCATTCGCCGGTATTATGAATCCGTACTCAATGAACCGCAAAGTTCCGTATTTACAGACGAAGAAATAGCCGGCCTTTATCCCACAGGAGCCATAGATAAAAGTGTAATCCGCCTCACAAAAGAAGAATACAACAAAGTAATCCGGAAATACGGGAAAATCATCAATACCGGAATCGCTCCGCTTGCCGTAATCTCCGTTCGTAAAGGAGAACAAATACAGTTGCCCGGAAGAGTAACAGCAGAATACAGTGACGGCTCTACGAAACAATTCGGTGTTGTATGGGATATGGATGATCTGAATCAAATTAATGGGAATACTCCCGGAACCTATACAGTCAAAGGGATCATTCAACAACCCGGTTATTCCTCACCACTGGTGCGCCAGCGGGCCGACCCGTGGGTGTTCAAAGGCGATGACGGCTACTACTATTTTACAGCTTCCTACCCAATGGTAGGAGAGAATGATCCGGAAGGATATGACCGTGTAATTCTTCGCCGCGCTAAAACAATTGAAGAACTGGCCGGAGCCGAAGAAATTAGTATCTGGAACGAAAAAGAATGTCCTACGTGCCACCGCTATGTCTGGGCACCCGAAATTCACCAGATAGATGGAATCTGGTATATATTCTTTACCACCTCCCAGTCTGATAATGTATGGCACATCCGTCCGCTCATTCTTAGTTGCACGTTAGGAGAAAAAGATCCTTATAATCCCAACTGCTGGCAACCGATAGACTACTTTATGGAACCGGTAGACGATGATAACTATTCGTTCACCCATTTTTCATTAGATATGACTCATTTCAGCAGTAACGGAAAACAGTATGTCGTATGGGCAGAAAAACCGGGTACATCCGACATTCTGATCGCCTCTGTCAATGAAAAAGCCCCCTGGAAACTGACAAGCAAATACACATTACTCACCAAACCGGAATATGCCTGGGAACACGACCATGATACATGGGTCAACGAAGGTCCGGCCGTAATCAAAAACAATGGAAAGATTTATCTGGCCTACTCCGCATCAGCTGTCAACCACACCTACTGCGTAGGTTTACTGTATGCAGATGAAAACGCCGATTTACTAAACCCCGCTTCCTGGACCAAACTCCGCTATCCAATCCTATCAACCGAAGATTTACCCGCGGACCAAAACGGACCGGGACATAATTCCTTTACGGTAGATGAATATGGCAATGCGGTCATTGTGTATCATGCACGTAACCCGGAAGAGACGATTGACGGTGGTCTATACGACCCGGGCCGCCACGCCTTCGCCAAAAGCATCAACTTTGCCTACGACGGAACCCCCATCCTAAACATGACCCGCGAACAGGAACTGGCACCCGGGAATAAAAATGTGGTTGTTAAAGTGGTTGTTTCGGAATAAAAAAATCTAAAAAATTAAGAGGCGGCCTCAAAATAAGAAAAAGAGGCGGCCTCGTTATATATCAGAATTCTTTTAGTTTATAAAATATCAGTACAGGATTATCTTCCGGGTCAATATCTTTAATAAACTCTTCTGTAACATGTGTAAATTTACCGGAAGATTTTTTTTGTGTATATTTTTCTCTTTTAGAGAAAAAAGACTCAATAGAGGTAAACGAGACGAGCCAGGAATTATATGTTGTCTGAATATTGAAATCAATAAAATCGTTCCCTTCTATAAAACTGCTGCATAGTATGTTTGTACCTGTATTTTTGGAATAAATACCTGACCACCTCTCAAAAGAACGGCCTATTGAATAAAATATATGATCCTCACTTTCTCCACAATAACCTATCCCATAGAACGATCTACTCTTCATGTATTCATTCAATACTACAGAAGCTTTTTCTAAAAATTCAGGATTAAAACTTTCTCCTTTGAAATCAAAACAGATATGGGGAATAAGTTCTTCCGGACCGATTTTATAGACTATCTCTCTATAAAAATCAAAAATATAAAAATCGCTTTTGAAATAATAGAAATTTCCCTGCTTAGGATTACTAAAG
>JAJQAZ010000120.1 GCA_021203545.1 Tannerellaceae bacterium
GCTAAGCTAACAACAGCAGCTTTTCAATCTTCTGAACATGACTGGGTGCAACCCGGGGTAAGAAGTTCCCCTTTTTATAACAACCCTAAAAGGGTTGAACCCGCTTCTGGGTTCATAAACTATAGTTGCTTTTTGCCACGGGTTTCACCCGCGGTTATGCATATTCAAGCCCTTCGGGCTTACAATCTGCAAGTTCTTCGATTTTACAATTTAGTTTTTACACATTTACTTTCGCGGGAATTAGATTTTGGGAAGTAGTGAACGTTCTGCGAGGAAATCAAGGAATTTCTGTTTGTAGCTATCTGAGATCGGGATATACTCTTTTCCGAAAACAATCCGGTTACGTTCTATCACTTTGATATTTTCCGGCTGGACAATAAAAGAACGGTGAACACGTATAAAACGATTGGCAGGTAAAACCTCTTCCATAGATTTCATACTCATCAGCGACAGGATAGGACACGGCTGATCTGCCAGATAAATTTTCACATAATCTTTTAATCCTTCTATATAAAGAATTTTACTCAATTCTATCTGTACCAGTTTACATTCGGTTTTAATAAAAATAGTTTCAGGTTCGCTTTTTGCCGGAACAGATATCTTTTCCCGTAGGCCTCCTCCTTTTACTAATTCATACCACTGCAACGCTTTGGTTGCCGACTGTAGAAAATCCGGATAACTAATCGGTTTCAACAGATAATCCAGTGCGTTTACTTTATAACTATCCAGCGCGTACTGTTCGAAAGCAGTTGTAAAAATAATACGGGTATTTTCATTTACTACACGCGAAAATTCCAACCCCGTCAGATCAGGCATTTGAATATCCAGAAATAACAAATCAACCGGATCGGCAGAAAGAGCCCCCAATGCTTCTATCGCACTGCTATATTTCCCTTTCAATTCCAGAAAAGGAGTCTTCAAAACATAACTTTCCAGCAGACTAACAGCCAGCGGTTCATCGTCTATTATTACACAGGTTAATCGCATATTTTTATGTTTTAGTAGTCAGCTCCCGCTGGTCGCAGTAGTTATCACTCCCTGCGGTCGTTAGTAGTCACCAGCTACTTCGTAGCTTAGTAGTTAAGTAGAATATTTTCTAATTCTTTCTTCCTGACTACTTAACTTCTTGACTCCTAGTGAACGAAGTAAACGATAACTACTGCGACCAACGGGAGCCTATTCTACCGTCACCGATTTTGCCAGATTGCGGGGTTGGTCTACATCTTTTCCTTTGCATACGGCGATATGATAAGCCATTAACTGCAAAGGGATAGTAGTCAACAACGGATCCAGAGGCTCTACTGTCTTCGGTAATTCAATACAATAATCCGCAATTTTTGATATTGTATCATCACCTTCCGAAACAATAGCGATCACCCGGCCTTTGCGTGCTTTGATCTCCTGTACATTGCTCAATAGCTTCTCATACAAACTATTCTGTGTAGCAATCACTACGACCGGCATTTCGGTATCAATCAGTGCAATCGGGCCGTGTTTCATTTCGGCTGCCGGATATCCTTCCGCATGAATATAGGATATTTCTTTTAATTTTAAAGCTCCTTCCAGGGCAACCGGATAATTATAGCCTCTACCCAGATAAATAAAGTTCCGGGCATAGGTAAATATCTTAGATAAAGAGGCGATTTGATCGTTTGTTTCCAGGGCTTTCTTCATCTTTTCCGGAATGGCCTGAAACTCCTCCAATATTTCTTTCAGCTCACTTTCCGAAATAGAGCCTTTAACTGTTGCCAGTGTCAATGCCAGCATAGCCAGTACAGTAACCTGGCCGGTAAATGCTTTGGTAGAGGCAACTCCTATCTCCGGGCCTACGTGGATATACGAACCGGTATCCGTAGAACGGGGAATCGAAGAGCCTACCGCATTACAGATACCATAAATAAAAGCACCCCGGTTACGTGCCAACTCTACCGCAGCCAATGTATCGGCCGTTTCGCCCGATTGGGAGATCGCAATTACAACATCCCCCTCACCTACTACCGGATTACTATACCGGAACTCGGAAGCATATTCTACCTGCACAGGGATACGGCAATAGTTTTCTATTAGTTGCCGTCCTATCAATCCGGCGTGCCAGGAAGTTCCGCAGGCAATAATAATAAAGCGCTTCGCATGAATCAGCTTTTCTTTATGATCAATAATGGCCGATAAAATCACATTATTATCTTCCACATGTAAGCGTCCACGCATACAATCCTGTATACAATCGGGCTGCTCTACAATTTCTTTTAGCATGAAGTGAGGATATCCCCCTTTCTCTAACTGTCCAAGATTCAACTCGATTGTCTGAACTTCGAGATTCAATTCTACGTTACTGAAGTCTACCACCTTCAAGGGTTCACCTCTGCGAAGTATTGCAATATCTTCATCTTCCAGGTACACTACTTTATCAGTAAATTCCACAATTGGAGTCGCATCCGAAGCTATAAAGAATTCATTTTCACCGATACCAATTACCAGTGGACTACTTTTACGGGCTACAATTATCTGATCCGGGTCGTTATGGTCAAGGATTGCCAATGCATACGCACCAATCACCTCGCGTAAAGCCAGCCTGACTGCTGTCAGCAAATCAAGTTTACCTGATTCTTTTATATAATCAATCAACTGCACCAATACTTCCGTATCAGTACTGCTTTTAAATGTATATCCCTTTTTTTCTAATTTTTCTTTGAGAACATTATAGTTTTCAATAATTCCATTGTGGATAAGTGCCAGTTGGCCGGATGCGGAAACATGCGGGTGGGCATTCACCTGCGAAGGTTCGCCGTGGGTTGCCCAACGGGTATGTGCAATTCCGATTGTTCCGGAAGTATCTTCACGCTCCGTTACCTGTTCCAAACCGGAAACTTTTCCTTTTACTTTATATACATTCAGATGATTTGTTTGACTGATGAGGGCAACGCCCGCACTATCATACCCCCGGTATTCGAGTCTTTTAAGTCCTTTGATCAGGATAGGAAACGCATCCCTGCTTCCTAAATAGCCTACAATTCCACACATAGATTAAAAATGGATTATTTACTTTTAGTCGCCAAATATACGCATTTAAGAACAAAAAGCAGGATTAGAAGTTAATAAATTTACTTTTTTAATATCTTTCCGTCTGACAACAAACGTTTGTAATTCCTATAACTCGCCGGGATACTACTATGTTAGTAGCTTTTATGACACGACTATCCGGATTGCGGATCCTAACTTTTCCAATTATTCCCAATAAGTTTTCAAATTTACGTCCCGGTGATAAAAAATTACAACCGGGTGGTAAAATTTTATCACCGGGACGTAAATTTTTACAACCGGGTGGTAAATCCGGAAACTTATTGCTACCCATTCAGAAAGCCGTTAGCTAAAAACGATCAGTCCGTTAGCCGTATTTTTAAATTAGCAGAGTAAACGCCATCCCCATGACTACAGTAGAACTCTGCCCGGTTGGGATACAGTAGTTCCAGCCTTTTCCGTAAATTCACCAGCCCTATACCGGAACCGCTTTTATCCCGTTCGTTATCTTTTGGAAAATAACCGTTCCGGATCAGGCAGTTCAGATATTCTTCATCCTGCGATATTTCCACAGAGATAAAAGAGGGATAGGTATTACTCACGCCATGTTTAAAGGCATTTTCAATCAGGGGAATAAATAAGAGGGGAGCTATCATCGTCTCATTTTTTACCAGGGGTGCCGTATTGACCGTAACTTCCACCTTTTCCGGAAGCCGTATACGCATCAGCTCTATGTAATTATAAATAAAGTCTATCTCTTTTCCAAGGGGTACTTTGGGATAGCTACTGTCATATAGTACATAACGGAGTAAACGGCTTAAATCATGCACCGACTCCTGGGCTTTTCCGGGGCTGATCGCAATCAGGCTGTAGATATTATTGAGCGTATTAAACAGGAAATGAGGGTTCAACTGGCTCTTCAGGTTCTGCAATTCGGCCTCCGACCGGTTTTTCTGTAGTTCTTTCCGTGCAGACTCTGCCCGGTACCAGCCACCGGTCATTTTGATTGCTACACTTAAAGCGGCTACCAACATATAAATAATTGTATTCCCGATGAAAAAGCGAACCACATCATGCCATTCCCTTTCAGGAGGACCGGGCCTGTTAACAGGCGCAGGTAAAATATGCATCAGAAAATGAACCGAGTACATCAGAACAACGATCACACAAATATTACTTAACAGAAACCATACAAACTGTTTGGTAAAAATAAAGCGGTCTACCAGATAAAAATAGTTGAAATAGAAAAGGATCATAAAAAATAGAGGCACAATAATAAACCGCAGGTAGGCAATCCACGTGACACTTTCGGTTTGATTGCCCGTAAAGAAAAGAGGCAGGCAAAACAGAACCATCCAGGCCGCAAGGTGGATAAGTCCTTCCATACCCTTCGAAGAAAAAGCGTTATTATTCATTCCGGAAATCATTTTCATGGCAATATCCTGTTGGTTCATTTTGCGTCAAAAATAATATTTTTTATTCATACCGGATTGCTTCGATCGGGTCTAACTGGGCCGCTTTTTTAGCCGGGTACCAACCAAAGAATACCCCGGTGAATGTACAAACGGCAAAGGAGAGTAAAACACTCCACATCTGTATATAGATTGGGAAATGCACAATTACATTTACCAGTACGGCAGCACCTACCCCCACTACTACTCCGATAATACCACCGGTTATACTAATCAGGATCGACTCAATCAGGAATTGTGCCAGAATATCCCGCCCTTTTGCTCCGATACTCATCCGCAGACCAATCTCACGGGTTCGTTCGGTAACCGAAACGTACATAATATTCATAATACCAATCCCTCCTACTAGCAGGGAAATACCTGCTACCGCAGCTAAGAGAATAGTCATCAGGTCGGAGGTTGAGGTAAGCATTTCACTCAATTCCTGTGTGGAACGAATTCTGAAATCATCGGCATCGGTATCTCTTGGCTTATGGTTGCGGCGCAGTATCTCTGTTAATTCGTCTATCGCTTCTTCCGTATATTTTTCATCTACAGCAGAACAGGTTATTCCCTGTAAATGTGTAATTGCCAGTACACGTTTCTGGATCGTGGTGTAAGGAGCAAGTATCAAATCATCCTGGTCCATTCCCATACTATTATATCCTTTACTTTTTAATACCCCCACCACCTGAAAAGGTATTTTATTGAAACGGATTATCTTTCCAACAGGATTTTCACCACCGGGAAAAAGATCTTCTACGACAGTTTGCCCTAATAAACAAACTTTAGCTGCAGTAGCAATATCCTGGTCTGAAAACATATCTCCGTCGTCAACCGTATAACGGCGTATTTCCATATAATCGCCATTTATTCCATATACAGTAGTAGGACGGTTATTTCCTCCATATATAACCTGTCCACCGCTATTAACTGTCGGCGAAACATAGGATACATATCTTGCTTCTTCTACAATACTATTATAATCGCTTATTTTAAGGGTCTGCACATCAGAAGAACTCTGTCGCACTCCTCCCCTTATATCACCACCCGGCTGGATAGTGATTACGTTCGATCCTATTTCACTGATCTGGGACTGGATACTTTTCTTTGATCCCTGTCCGATTGCCAGCATGGTAATTACCGAACCTACCCCAATAATAATTCCCAACATGGTCAGAAAACCACGCATTTTATTGTTAGCCAAAGCCCGGAGGGCTATCTTTAGTAAGTTTACTCCGTTCATTGTTTTCTCCTTTTAATCGTCTTCTTCACTCTTTGGTAAAGTTGCTAATGCTTCTGCCGCCGAAAGTATGTTATCATTCGTTGTGTCGCTGATTACCCTACCGTCCCGGAGCTTAATATTACGGCTACTATATTCTGCTATTTCCGGATTGTGTGTAACAAATATAATTGTTCTTCCTTCAGCATGTAAACGCTGAAAAAGTACCAGAATCTCAAAGCTGGTACGGGTATCCAGGTTTCCTGTAGCTTCGTCGGCCAGAATTACCGCCGGGTCGTTTACCAGTGCCCGGGCAATTGCTACACGTTGCATCTGCCCTCCGGACATCTGGTTACTTTTATGATTCAGGCGGTCTCCCAACCCTACGGCAACCAATGCCTGAACTGCTTTTTCGCGCCTTGCAGCTGCACTATAGGAGGGGTTGTACATGAGAGGTAACTCTACATTTTCTACTGCTGTTGTTTTGGGCAACAGGTTATAACTCTGGAATACAAAACCGATTTTGCGGTTCCGTAATGTAGCACGGGCATTTTTACCCATGGTCCGTACAGACACCCCGTCCAGATAATATTCTCCGGCTGTGGGTGTATCCAGGCAGCCAAGCGTATTGAGAAGTGTACTTTTCCCGGAACCGGAAGTACCCATAATGGTAACAAATTCCCCTTCATAGATCGTAAATGTGACTCCCCTCAATGCATGGACTACTTCTTCCCCTACATGGAAATCCCGTTTTATATTTTCCAGGCGGATAATCTCACGGGGATTACCTCCCTGTATATTGTTATTGTCCATATCATCTTTCATTTTTCATTTTTCACTTTTCATTTC
This sequence comes from Tannerellaceae bacterium, assembly GCA_021203545.1. Classification (GTDB taxonomy): domain Bacteria; phylum Bacteroidota; class Bacteroidia; order Bacteroidales; family Tannerellaceae; genus UBA4116. The sequence goes on from JAJQAZ010000120.1 coordinate 6,541, forward strand.
CGGAGGATCACCGTCTACCCCGGGGCCCCGGTGCGAAAGGACTTCTTTCTGTTGCGCCGTTACCATTTGTAGCCGGTAAATCTGCAGTTACATCTACAATAATTGTTTCGCCTTCAGACAATCCACCCAATATTTCAGTCATATTGCTACTTGTTATACCGGTTGTTACAGCTTTGGGCTGCAGGGTGCTGCCTACTTTCTGCCATACTAGTTGTTGTCCGGGAGAGACCTGTGGATTTACATCTGAAACAGTTAACTTCATAGATGATAATATATCCGGATCAGGGATGAAACGCAACGCTTTACTTGGAATAGTCAACACATCCGGATGTTCCAGAGTATAGATCTGAACGGTAGCCGTAAGACCCGGTTTTAATTTTAGTTCCGGATTATAGGCACTGATTACCACTTCATACGTAACAACGTTCGATTCTACCGTTGCTTCCAGACGTACCTGTGTTACTTCGCCTTCGAATACATCATCCGGATAAGCATCTACCGTAAAGCGAACTTTCTGGCCTTCCTCAACCTGACCAATCCCTGCTTCGTCCACATCTCCAATCACCCGCATCTGGGTCAAATCGTTCGCTATAGTAAATAAAGTAGGGGTACTGAATCCGGCTGCAACTGTTTGCCCTTCCTCCACCGCACGATTAGTTACAACTCCGTCTATCGGGCTGGTAATGGTTGCGTATTCCAGGTTTTGTTTTACCCTTACCATATCGGCCTGGGCCCGCTGATAACTACTCTTTGCTACCTGATAATTGTAAGTAACTGTTTCAAAATCCGAACTACTTATTAATTGCTCATCAAATAATTGTTTGTACCGTTGGTAATTTCTTTCCTGATATTCAAACTCTGCTTTATTACTTGCCAGTGTAGCCTCCTGCGATTGCTGTTCGGCACGCAGGGTGATTTTATCCATTTCGGCAATTACCTGTCCTTTCTTTACCACACTGTTAAAATCAACATAAATTTTATCGATTATACCGGAAACCTGGGTACCTACCTCCACACTAATTACAGGCTCTACCGTACCGGTTGCGACGATAAAGTTCGAGAGCGTATTCCGTGTAACAGTTGTCTCCTCTATACGCAAACCTTTTGCAGCCGATCTTCCCCTGAAAAGCATTACTCCTCCGATAATCAGTAGGACAACAAGTAACCCTATTGCTAATTTTTTAATCGTCTTCATATATTAATTCTTTTTATTTCTGCACAATCAATAGATTATATCAACCGGTCTGTGTTGATAAATATTTAATAGCTGGATACTCATTACAGCCATATATTTGGATTGAAGTTCCTGCTGGCGGGCTGTCAACAGGTTGTTTCTTTCCGTCAGGAGTTCCAGTGTATTTTTTAATCCCAGATAAAATTGTCTTTCTGTTAATTCAGCACTCTCCTGGGTTGCCCGTACCTGGTCTTCCGCCGCCAGATACTGGCTCTGGGCAGAAACAGCATCCAGATAAATTCCTTCTACCGTTTGCAGCAATAATTTCTGGCTATTCAAGAGGTCGAGTTGCCTGTCAGTGACATCCAGTTTAGCTTTGTTTACCGCGGTTTTATTTTCCCGGTTACTGAAAATTGGAATACTAACAGTCAAACCAATACTTTCATTGAAACTGTTCCATAACTGGCTTCCGAATACATAGTCTGACCCGGAAAGGTGCCCGGTTCCTATACCGGCATTCAGAGAAACAGAAGGTAAATAACCGGCCTTTGCTTTTTTAACATCCAGTTCGGCAATGTCCACATTCAGTTCACTGCTTTTTATAGAAGGCATCACTGCCAGAGCCGTACTGTAAATAACTTCCTTAGCAGGTAAAGGAGCCAGAATGTCTTCCTCGGTCAGTTCGGGCATTACTACCGCAATATCATCTTCTATATCCAGCTCCAATAACTGCTTAAGTTGAAGTTTATAATTTTCTAATGAAGTTTGTGCCGCGATTAACTGATAATTATCAGAACTAAGCTGGCTACGCAACTGGGCTACATCTACCCGGGAGATATCACCGGCTTCGAGCAACCGTTCGGCACGGTATAACTGGTACTCCGATAGCTCTACATTGCTGCGGGTAATAGTAACCGCTTCCATTGCGTAGAGTATCTGCATATATACCTGAACGATTGAAACCTGTATATCATCTTCATTTTCTTCGATGTTCAGCCAGTTTACTTCGTTCTGAATCTCCTGCTGGCGGATGGTAGTACGGCGACGGGACCCGTCAAACAGAGTCCAGTTGGCATTCACACTGTAATTCCCGGTATAGTTATTATTTCTGTCATTATTACCGGAAGGATAGTTTACAAATCCCTGGGATACCGAACCACCTAAAGAAGGAAACAACTGTGCTTTTGCCAGTTGCAGATCTTCTTCGCCGGAGAGCTGGTTGATTTTTGCTTTCCTGACCTGAATATTATTTTCAAGCGCATAATCCAGACACTCCTGCAGGGTCCATACCCGTACAGCATCCTGTGCCGTAAGGGCTACAGGCAGGAATAAGAATAAAACAAATAAATATGGAATGTATCGTCTCATTTTTCTCTTATTAGTCTCTTTTACAATCACAAAACTATGAAAGGTATAATAGAGAAACAACAAGAATCGAAGTAGGTAGGTTTACAATAGACGAAAGGTATAGTTTAATCGACGAATTTTTCAGCGTATAGAAACAATAAGGTATATTTTAAGTTAAAAGACACCTTGTTGTAGGCCCTAACATAGTATCCTGTATAAAACAAAATAGGTTATTGATTTTTAATCCCGGAATAGAAACCATATATAAAGGGGCTGAAAGCCCTATCGACTCTAGCCCAGGGTTTTAACCCAATGCCATCAACTTAAGAGTTTTTGGTCGGAGGGGATTTGTAATCCCCGACTAACGAGTATTAGGATCTGTGATCCGACAAACAAATGAATACCCATTAAATAGAGAGTTAGGAATCTTTAAGCGGATTACAA